>WFQD01000376.1 GCA_015487265.1 Sulfurimonas sp.
ATCATAGGCTTTTGAAGTATGTTTTGGCAAAAAAAAGGAAAAAAAGGAGATGAAACAAGATGTAAAATTTTGCCATCGATCGAATAACTATACAAACAGAAGAGCTCTTTTGAAAAAAAATACAAGGAGTCAGAAATGACAGAAAAAGAGATGGTGGAAATGCTGTATAAGCAGTATAACAAAATGGTGATAAATTTAAAAGAAGCGTGCGAATACAGACTGTTCGGCATGAGCTATTCAAAAGCTTCAAAACTTTTTAGTGGTAAAGACCAATTGCCTGATTCCGTTATTCTTAAAAATGGAATTCTTCCAAAATGGAAAAAAAAAGGAAACGGAGTAAGGCTGTGGAAACTGACAGATATAGCCAAGTGGCTTATTGAAACAGAGGAGAACAAAAATGCAAAATAATTATGAAGAAATAATTACACGGCAATTAAAAATGACCGAAGAGCAGCAAAAAACTGCTCTCCGGAAATTTTCTTATTTCTCAACAGAACTGAAAATTCGAGTTTTAAAAATACATGGCAAACTCTTTTATACTTCAAGGCAAAACAATAGTGATATTAATGTGAGTGTATTATCGTACATCGCTTTAATTCAAGCAATATCAAAATTTATTCAGTCTGATGTTGAAATCAATGCTGAAAATATCAAAAAAACGCATAAAAGATCAAGAAAAAAATCAGAGAAATTGATTGAAAGGTGGTCATTGGTCAAAGAGTTGCGCATAAAAAAAGATATGAGTTTTCGTGATATCGCGAATTACTTAGAAAAATATCACAAATTGAAAATTGCGCATTCAACAATTTTTGAAATGTGGCAAAAACTCGAAAATGAGGAGAAACAAAATGGATGAGCTGATTTTTAAAGATGAGATAAATAGACCTGAAATCACTTTAGTTCCATTAAACAACAAGCATAATATATCCTTGTTGCGGGCGTTTGAAGTGGATATAAAAACTCAAAAAAAGTACATGCGAAATATCGTATTTATGGTTGAAAATGAGTTTATAACAGACAATATGGCTGATTCTGTTTTGCTCAAAGAGGAACTATTGCTCTTTGAAAAAGGAGATGCCCAAAACAGGTTTTTCCAGCTTGTCAGTCGAAAAATCAATGGAAATACTGTTCTCAGCTTATCATTAAACTTAAGCTCTGGTAAAACCATACACATTTCAAAATCCGAAGCAAAAGCGATAGTGTCACTTTGGAACATGGCAATGATGGGCTACTCCTTCTCGAGAATTTTGGAGTTTGAAACTCAGCAAACTCTTCAAAGTTGGACCCAAGCATTATATGATAATTATTTACTGGAATTGGAGAACAAATGCAAATGAGTGATCTGATAACACTGATGACTATTGTCATGTCTATTGCTTTCATTTTGATTATTTTTTTCAGGCGAAAGCCTGAAAAAATAAAACAGGTTCAACAAAATGAACCAAGTCAAAATCAAGCGGTCAAAACTTTAAAGCAACATTCAGTCAAAGTTGGAAGTTTTTGCAAAGCTAGATATGATTTTTATCCAATTTCAGTTTTTAAAACCTGCCTGGGTGAACAGCTTTACAAAGATATAATTGTAGAAAATCTTTGGATACAAGAGCCGTTTCATACAGTATTTATAACTCTCTTAAAATTTTATGAAGATCATGATGATTGTGTTAAAAGTGAAAGCACAAATACAATTATGATCAAAATCGCCAAGACTAATGAAGCGGCAAATGCCTATAAAGTTTATTCGGTGCAAGAATTGGTTTTTAGAACAGTGTATGATGTGTACAATTATATTAAACATAAATATACTGATAATGACATACAATTACTATTAATTGCGACACTGCTTTTTAAGATAGACCTATTAAGATCGATGTCCCAAATTTTTGAAAATAATCGTAACTTGATTTGCGAAAAAATTTTGCCGAAAAAATGTAGAAATTGCCAAAAAATTATGCAAATCATTAATCAGATAAGAGCAGGTGAAGAACAGTTTGATTTTATAAATATCATTTTCCAAAACTCCAAGCGGATTGCTTATGAATATCCGTACGAAGATAGTCAAAAGTTACAAAACGACCTTCTCCCTTTATCACGATATGATCCTAAAATTAAAAAAAATCTTCTGAGCTTTTGAAGGTTTTATGTTTGATGAGATGTTCGAAAACTGTTTTTTCGATAGTTTTTTAGATTATACCGCCTGTTTATGGCAGTGCCGATTCTTGGCACTGCAAAAGAATATTCTAACAAAAATGGAAACTTAAAAAAACATCGCTATTTACTAAAAAATTTAGAAACCATAATCGAACAAAAATTTGTGCTATAGTTTTTTCATAATTTTACAATGACAGAAGAAAATTATCGTTGGAGCTCAATATCTCTACGGAGATATGTACCATCGTAACCAAAAGAGCCTAGCAGATGCAAACTAGTAAAACTATGCAGATTGACTTAACACATGCGCCTCAGATAGCGGCTTAATCTATCACTTAAATTTCACAAGATAAAAAGACAAATATGAGAGGAAGCGTATATTTTCAAACAGCAATTTTAGCAAAATATATTTTCTGTGAAGGTGCCAAAAAAACTCAAAAAACAGATGTAAAAAGTAAACATTATCAGAAGGTATCTTCTTATAAAACAATGGAAGCGTATCGAAATATCTGGAACAATTTTTTCAACTATTTAAAAGAACACTGGGGATTGAAAAATTGCGAATTGATAGAAGGTCATCATGTTGAGGCATATATGGAATACAAGCTTGAGTATTATCCATCAGTTCAATATATGCAAAAAATTTCTGCTGCAATCGGGAAGCTTGAAATAGCTTTGAAGTATTTTACAGAGTCGATTTATGGTAAAAGCAAAATCTATGATTTTTCGGTTCGTCAAGATGTAATGAATCGTTCACGAGATTTGGATTTGGTTGCAAACAATTACCATAATCGAACATATGATAAACCTCTAATGCTCATTGCAAATTTGCAAGACCAAAAACATCGTTTGGCTGCAATGATTCAGTTTGAAGGTGGAGCGAGAATAGAAGGAGTCGCTTTTATAAAAAAAGAACAACTTCTTGGTTACACGATTGATAAAATTACGAATATAAAAAAGGGAATTGTTTTCACAAAAGAAAAAGGCGGAAAAGAGGGAAATGTTTTGGTATCGCTTGCAACATATGAGCAATTACATCAATATCTAAAAGATTTTGGCTCTTTTAGAATCAAGAGACAAAAATATTATGAAGATATCAAACAAGCCTGTTTTAAAAC
>WFQD01000377.1 GCA_015487265.1 Sulfurimonas sp.
ACAGCTTCAAGACCGCCTTTAAGCACTTTTTTGTAGTAGGCATCATCCCAGCTTTTAAGGTCGACATTGGCTGCATCGAGCCATGTGCCCATATCTTTGACCACTTCAGGCGATTCAAACCCGTTGGTAACAAAGATATTTTTCAGCCCTTTTTCTTTGGCGATCATACCGATATCTTTCGCATAAGGGTAAAAGATAGTCGGCTCATTGTAGGTGTAGGCTATGGATGCAGCTTTGTTCTCTAGAGCCAACTCCACCATCTTTTGCGGTGAGATATTGACACTTGTGTCTATCGTGTGCTCTTGAGATATCTGCCAGTTCTGACAGAAAGGGCACTTAAAGTTACACCCGACCGTTCCAAGTGAAAGGGCAGTCGTTCCCGGTAAAAGGTGGTAAATAGGCTTCTTCTCGACCGGATCAAGATTCAAAGCACTCGGATGCCCATAGACAAGCGTCTTCAGCTCTCCATTTTCATTTTTATTGACACCACAGACACCCACTTGCCTCTCTTTGAGCTGGCAGTAGTGCTGACATAAAATACATTTGATTTTTTCTTTTTGTGGTATATTTTCATAATAGTTCATATTTAACTCCTTGAGTCAATTATATTGATAGCTATTGACTCAACTTAAAGTTAATTTTAGCTTATTTTTTTGAAAATGTCAATAGAATTGTTACAAAATGTAACATTGTGGAGTTTGTTGATTTCTCTGTACAATTCTAATGAGTGTGATCACTAAAATATTATTCTCTTTTAAATATACTTCTGTTTTTCCACGTTTGAGTTCATCTATTCTGTTTTGTTATACTTCTTGCAGTTTTTTTCTTAGAAGTGCATTTATAAGTGTCTGATATGGTACTTTTTGCTCACTTGCAAGTTTCTTGAAATATAGAACTATGTCATTATCTAATCTTAGTGAAACAGGTATCTTTTTTGGTTCATAAAATCTACCACGAATACCATCACTAAAGTCATACTCATCTAACATTTCATAATCATCAAATTTTTCTCTCTCTTTAATGTTGCTCATAAAATATCCTTTCTTTTTGATTGGCTTTTCTTGCACTAATGATACGGATAATCTCTTCTCCGTTTTCATCAAAAAACATATTTGCAACAACTAAGATTTGATCTTTTGCTGTTGTACCTAATGTTATCCATCTCTCTTCAAAATAATCGAAACGATGGTCAAGTTTTGAAATATGCATAGGATCTAAGAAGACTTCTTTTGCTTCTTCAAAAGATACTTGATATTTTTGTACATTTAAGTTACTTTTTTCATCATTCCATTCAAATTTCAAAGTAAGCCTTTTCCATTGATATGATTTTATTTTAGACGTATTCTTATTTTATCTTCAATCTCTTTAAAAGCGATATATAATGCATGGGCAAAACTGTCATGAGCATTATCAAGCATTGGCACATGAAAAATTATTGCTTTTAATTCTAAAAATTCGATACTTTCCTTATTCGTGGTCGATTTATTAATTAGATCTATATAAATATCTATAGATAAACGTAATTTATCAATTAAAAGTTTCAAACTATTAAAAGTAGTTTCTATGTCTTTTCCCCATAATGCTTGTCCCTCGACAATATATTCGTCTAAATTGAGAACAGCATCATCTAATATTTGAAGTCTTTTTTTGAAAGCACTTTGAAACATTTCAACTTCTGATA
The DNA here is from genome assembly GCA_015487265.1 of Sulfurimonas sp. Classification (GTDB taxonomy): domain Bacteria; phylum Campylobacterota; class Campylobacteria; order Campylobacterales; family Sulfurimonadaceae; genus Sulfurimonas. Next base: position 1,682 of record WFQD01000377.1, read on the forward strand.
GTTCTTCCACATAATCGTATTCTTCTTTTAAAATCCAATTATGACGTAATTGGTGGATAGCTTTTCTTGTTTGGTAGGTAGCATGTAATAAGGATTTAGCTGTATTATAATTTGATTTTCCAACTAATTCTTGTTTCCATTTTTCTAATCCCTTGTATGCAATTATGACTCCTGTTAAAGCAGATAATGTCACAACCACTTCTTTGGTAGTAGTTAAAATATTTAACATTTCCATACAATTCCTTTTGTAACCTAACGGGCGCGCGGGTGAGCGACAACTTCATTAAAAAGTTTTTGGTTTCCGATGGAGTTGCTCGCTCCTCCCGCTTGTTGCCTGGCGCTGTAGCGCCGGGGAACTAGCGGGTGTTTAGCCCGCGCCCCCCCCCGTTGCCTCGGTAAGCGAAGAGTTCGAGGCAACTATTTATTCAACGAACATTTTACACAAATTAACTCTAAAAAGCAACATTAACAAACAGAAATTTTATGTATTGATTTCAGAAAATATGACAATTTGTCAAATAAAGAGTTCTTTTTTGAAAAAAGTAATATCATTCTTAAATATTTAGTGTGTATGAATA
>WFQD01000378.1 GCA_015487265.1 Sulfurimonas sp.
CATCTAATGACATAAAGGATATTAAATCACCTTCTCTGAAATCTCTTCCAGATAATAATTTTATGCTGCCATCATCATATTTCAAACTGCACTCCGGAATGTTATCCAGTATACTCTTCAGTATATCAGAAATAGTTTTTTTCTCAAGGTCCTTTTTGAATCTTTGCTTGTCTTTTTTATTGGCATAAAGTAGCGTATCAGCACTTTCAATTGCATTTTCTATCTTATCACCTTTTGAAAATGTTGTTGATCCAAACGAAAATGACGCATAAAGAAATGTTTTGTCTTCAAGTTCAAATTTTTTTGATCGTACGGACTTTTGCACCTCTTCAAGTTCGTGTAAAAAATTATAGTATTGGTCTTTTGAAAACATTAAAAATTCATCACCACCATAACGAACAATCTCACCATTAATGCCTCTTAAGCTATTTGTAACAAACTTTAAAACATCATCCCCTGTTTTGTGACCATACGTATCATTAATTGTCTTGAAATCATCAAGATCAATAATAGCTATAGATCCACTATCAAGAAATCTTCCATCTTCATCAAGCACTTTTGAATTTAACCATTTTCTTGTATAAACGCCAGTCAATTCATCTGTGTAGACAATTTTCTTGAAACTCTCTGTAGAATTTTCAATGATTTTTTCAACTTGCTGAATAAAATTAGCTAAAACTTTTTTGCTTTGGTATCTTTTTTCAACAAAAGCTAGGAAGTAGTAAAAATCAGAAAAGCTATGTTCTATATTATCTCTATACAAAAGATGCTTTTGAAATATCCCAAGATAAGAAGTTGTTTTTTGAATGGTAGCCATATTATTTGCAATATAATATTCCTGAATCTTTTGAAAGTGTTCAAAAAGCACAAAATAATTAAAAATAGCAATCACCTCACCAGTTTCATGAGAAGCATCCACTATCATAGTTGTAAACATTTCATTTAGTGAACATCTACCAATACCATCAAATCCTGTATAGTTTGCATCTGTATATCTCTTTTCACTGATAGAATTGATTCCGACGAGCGTATCAGCAATACTCTTTTTAAAGCCCTTGTAGAAGCAAAAAACAGCATCATTGTTATCATCAATAAAAACATTAGTATTTAGATTAAAATTACTATGTATATAATCTTCAATTGATTCAATAGTATATTTGTTGATTGTTTTAATCGTCTCTAAAGATGAGCTTGAAGCAAAAATATCTCTTATGCTGTTGTAGAAATCTGCATTGTCTTGAGTAAAATTATCATCTATATTTAATGTTATGTTGTAGCTCAAAATAAATGTTTTAAATTCATAACTGAAGTGTAGTGTAGCCGCGACTTCAACAAATTGAATAGAATTGATATTAAAAACACTACTATCTAACTCATCAGTAAATTTATCTGCATCGACTTTATTAAAAAAAACAACATCAGTATTTTTATAGATATCATATTTTAACCAGCAAGGTCTTTCGATATCTATGTTGTTCACAATTGACACATCATGTAAAATAATATTTTCTGCAACATCTATTGGCTTTGATATATAAAATTCCAACTTCTCCATACTAAACACTCCTTTTATTTTTTATACTCTGTAAAATTCAACATCTCATACACGTCACACTCTCCACCAATCTCAATCAATGCCGTTCTTTTATTGCTATACGAAAATGTATTTTTTACAGTATCTTCTTTGACACCAAATACTCTAGCAACATTTTTATAATCATTCGACTTTGCACCAAGTAAAATTTTTGTGTGTATATTTGATAAAATCTCTTCTGAATAGTGGTTTAGGCGTTGAGAAGCAAGAATAAGTGCCAAACCATACTTTCTACTCTCAGTTACAATCCTATTCATGATATTATACGCGTTTTCTTTTTCCATTCCAGTTGGCAGTGCAAGCTTACTCTCATCAAACACAAGTACCCTATCACACTTCTTGTTTTTACCAGTATTCTCTAACTTTGAATATTCCCCTCTAATCATGGAAGCTCTAAAAAATTTTTGTGCGATAAATTCACCAAGAAATTTTGCAGTCAACGGTTTTCCAATAGATGTAAAGGCACTCATATCTATTCTGTTAATACCTTTTTTCAAAACAGGTGCTTTCCCATTAAAAATTGAAAGATTTGCCACCTTTTCTATATACGAAAAAAGAGTCTCAAGTGTCTTATAATTAGATTTTTGCATATAATAATCAAGGTCTATATGTGAAAAATCAAGTCCGCTATCAAAAAAAGGATCCTCTTCTTTATTTTGATAGTCGTTGTCTTCATCCTCTTCTAAAACATCTTTTATATACCCACTCATTATGAAAAGTTTCTGACCGTAGCTTTTTGCTTCTTCATTGTCTTTTTGTAAAAGCATCGCGACAAGTTCGCTGACTGCATCTAATAATCTTTCCGCGTTTGAATCGTTGGCATCACTCCCACCGCTTGAACCACCGCTCAATATAAATGTAAATATTAGATAGAGATCTTTCATTGTTGGCGGTGTTTTTGTCCAAGTCTCTTTATCATTTTGGAAAATACCTCTTGCTCCGTAGGTGTCTTTTATGAGCTTTTCTAAAGTGTTTTCTTGTTTTTTGGTGATTCTCCCTTTATCAAAAAAATATGTTCCTAGCATAAGCGTTATTGATTCCGCTTGTATATCTACACCGCCTTTTTTTGGATCTAATTCAAGCTCAAAAGGGTTTATTGCGTTTGGTGAATCTGTCGGAGTGAACTCTATGAGATTTTCATCTTCAATATCCATATCACCATGAAAATCTATCACAATAATAACTTTATCTCTACTTCTTTGATAGTCTAGTATTCTCTTTAGTAATGTTGTTTTACCAGTACCGCTACCACCTGATAGCAAAATATGAGAGTTTGTTAAGCTATCATCATCGAGGTCGATACGAAATGCTTTGGTTTTTTTAACCAACCCGTTTGCTATATGCAGCTTGCATTCATTATTTGTGATAGTTTCAGAAAAATCTACCATTTTAAATAATCCTCAGTTTTTTTATGCATTTTTTTCTTTTTTCCATCTTCAATTTCAACCCTGTTGCGTCCTTTTTCTTTTGCTCTATAAACAAGCTCGTCTGCTGATTTAATTACATCTTGTGCACGTTCGTGATTTTCACCAAACGCAACTCCAGAACTTATTGTGAACTTAATATTTTGACCATCTTTCTCAAAAGTAGCATTTTCAACACTCTCTCTAATCAATTCAACGATTTCAACCGTTTCAATCTGACCTTCAAGAGATATTAATATAAATTCCTCACCGCCATAGCGATATACATTAATTTTACGATCACGAATCGATCTAAAAATACAATCGACCAAGGAAGTTAGCACAAAATCTCCAACCTGGTGCCCATATGTATCATTAATAGCTTTAAACTTATCACCATCTATAAATGCAATCGTAACGTCATTTAAAATATTATTTGAATCAATATTTTGAATATCTGTATCAAACTTATGTCTATTGTATGATCTTGTTAGTTTATCTTTGTTTGCTTGTTCTTCCAAAAGTCTTTTTTCTTTTTTCAGCTTTTCAATTTCACTGCTACTTACTTTCTTTTCTTCAAGATTAATAAACTTTGTTTCTGTTTCTGTTTCTGAAGTATCTGTACTTTTGGATTTTTCTGGCTCTTCAATTCTTTCAAAAAAACTATCAAACACATACTTTTCATCAATGGTCTTCATTTTTGTTTTTGAAAAAGAAAGCTGTAAATTATAATAGTTGCCATTTTTTTCTAACACAACAAAAGCCCCAAAAGTTTTTTCTTTTTTCTTGCTATGCAAGTCATGCACCCATACCTTTTTTGTTTTTAGAATATGTTGCATAAACAACTTTTGCCCTTGTGGTGATATTTCTTTTGCGAATATGTCAAAAAACTTGACTATACTTTCCTTTGTCACAAAAAATTTACAATCATAGCTAGAACACTTAAAAATGTTTTCATACTCAACCACATCACTTTTTTTACATAATAGACATTTACCGACTTTTATACTCTTTTTGTAATCATTGTAGTATTGAAAAAGTTTTTTCTTATCAGCAAGAACTCGAGGGGACAATGTTTCGCCTTGTTCGGCGGCAATTTTTTTTGCCTTTTCAACCAACCATTCAGCAGGTTTATCAGATACATCATATCCTATGCCTGAAAGAAATGTATTCTTTAAAGTATCGTACTCTTGTATCAGTGGAACATAATCATCTCCTTTTTCAATCCTATCAAGATTATTTTCAAATTCCATTGTATGTTCCAAGTCAATAAGCCAGTTTGCATGTTCCTCCAAAAAAGCGTATAATTTTTTGCCAACCTCTGTTGGTATAATCATATTTTTTACAATAGTTATCAGACCTCTATTTTTTAATCCGATTGTAATATCAGCTATTGTTGATGGCCTTCCAATATTATTTGCCTCTAATGTTGTTATAAAACGACCAATACCATACCTTGGTGGTGTTTTTTCATCCCTTGTGTCCACATAGACTTCTACAGGATTCAATTCATCACCTATCGAAATATTACTTGGCAATAATCGTTCCGGCATATCTTCTTGATCTTCACTCTTTTTAATTTTTGTTCCAAGAAGAATTTCCCATCCATCAAAAACCATTTGGTTAGCATAAGCTTGGAATTTGTTCCCTCCAGCATCTATTACTATATTTGAAACATCATAGATAGCATTTTTCATTTGCGTTGAAACTGTTCTGTAAAATATGAATTCATAAACCTTGAATTCCTCATTATTAAGATAGTTTTTTAGATTCTTTGGTGCATAATCAATCTCAATCATTGTTGGTCTTATTGCCTCATGTGCTTCAAAAGCATTGTCGTTTTTATTTTTAAATTCTCTCTTGGTATCGACAATATAAGTTTCATCAAAAAGCATTTTTCTGTACTTAGGATTAAGATTTGAATCTCTAAGCTTCTCTTGGTTTTGTTCTGCTATAAAAAACAAAAAACTTATAATTTGATTCACTGCTTCATCGCTAAAGTTCAGACTGTCTGTTCTTGGATATGTAATAAGACCTATTCTTTTTCCATCAATTTCCACACCATCGTAAAGTTTTTGAAGAATCGCCATTGTATCTTTTGGATCATAGCCATAAAGATAGTTCATACTTCTCAATATTCGAGTTGTTGTAAGTGGAGGATAGGGAGGTATTTCTTTAAGTTTATTATTATAGCTTTCTACTGAATGAACAGTGTCTTTATCTAATAGAAGCTTATACATCTCCTCAAGCTCCGCACTGTTTTCTTTCTTGAATTTAATATTGTTGGTAACTGAAAAATTTAATCCGTCATAGATATAATCCATATAAATTTTTTTATATTTTGATGGTATAAAATTTTCGATCTTATACTCATTTCTCACAATAAGTCCAAGTGCAGCAGCAGACACCCTTCCTATTCCTATTTTCTTTATTGCCTCTTCCGTTAAAGTTTTACTCGTCTTAAAATAATATCTTATACCGGACGTAATAGGGTATCCAATGATGCGATCAATAATTCTTCGTGCTTTTTGGGCATTTACTTTATTTTCGTCTATATAAATAGCATTTTTCAATGAAGATGATACTGCACTTCTAGTTATCTCATGAAAAATAACCCTATAATAGTCTTTAATTTTAAAATATTCAACAAGGTCATATGCTATTCGCTCACCCTCCCTATCATCATCAGTACCTATAAAAATTTTTGCTGCATTAGATATATGATGTCTCAACTTTTGAATAATATCTTTTTTCCCATGTATAAGTTTCCATTCTCCGTTATATTGAGAATCTATTCCGTAATCATTTTTTGGTAAGTTTACAATATGTCCTGCTGTAGCAATGATGACCCAATCACTTCCAAACCATTGTTGTATGGTTTGTGCCTTATGTGGAGATTCGACTATTAACAAGTTACTCATATCTTCCCTTTATGTTTATTCAGTGTGATTAATAAAACACTTTCAATCTCAAACAACCATCTTGTGGCTTCATCACTCTAACTCCTTAAGCTAACATCCACAAAACCAAACAAATCCATTAAAAGCAAGGCGATTTCGCCAACAACAATCACTGTAATAATGGGTGTATAAACATAATTCTCAAATTTACCGTTTGTGTTAAAGCGAAATCTCTTTGGCAATATTGCAAACCCTGTATATAAAGGCTTTAATGCCCACTTAACGCCACTATTTGTTGCACTATCTTCTAAAATATGTAGCATTGCCCCGATAGAC
>WFQD01000379.1 GCA_015487265.1 Sulfurimonas sp.
GGGTTGAACTATTTTAACCCTAAGCTTTCATTGACATTTTACTCTCAAACGTATTTTCTACTTGTTCTGGTGTGACTGGTTGCATTTGCATTCCTTTTATTTAACTAACTAGTTAATTATATATATTTTTAGTTGAAAGTTAGTTTAAAAAAACAATATATCAAGATAATTTGATATATTGTTACTTCTATGTTACTATTTCAAGATGAAAAGGAAAAAGATGAAGATTGAAATATTGGGAACAGGGTGTGCAAAATGTATCACACTTGAGAAGATTGTGAGCACTGTGGTAAGCCAAATGGATGGTGATTATGAAGTAGTAAAAGTCAATGATATTGTGGAGATAATGAAGTACAATGTTGTAAGTATGCCAGGACTCGCTATCAATGGTAAGCTTATGAGTGCAGGGAAAGTGCTGAATCAGGATGCCATCGCTGAGTACATTAAAAATGCAGAAGAAAATGCCTAAAAGGCTGTAGTGATGGAAGCTTACTTTACACAGTTATTGGAGTCGAATTCTTTCCTTGTTTTTCTCGGGGCATTTTTTTCAGGAAGCATAACGGCGGCTGCACCATGTTCTTTAGTGACTGTACCTTTACTTGTCGGGAGTGCAGTCGCCTTGAACAAAGACTTGGAGGGAAGAAAAAAAGTCCTCTATACGTATGCTTTTACGGCTCTTTTTGCTTTTGGAATTGCTGTGAGTTTTTCCATTCTTGGGTTTATTGTGGCAAAATTTGGTGGGTTTTTTTCTGTGGCACCTCTTTGGGCATATCTTGTGGCAGGGAGTGCAAGCATAGTCATTGCACTCTATGCGTTTGGTAGATTTGGTGAAATTGACAAATCAATTATCATACACAAACTCATCCCCTATAGGCTTCTTGGTGGTTTTCTTATTGGTCTTATTTTTGGTTTAGTGAGTACCCCTTGTGCTTCTGCACCCCTTTTTGCCATCATCTCTTTAGCAGGAGAGAGTGACTATGTTTATGCGTATAGTTTGATTTTTGTTTTTGCACTTGGACACTCCCTTTTACTGCTTTTTGCAGGTATTTCGGTAGGATTTGCACAAAGTGTTGTCTCAAGTAAGCTGATGTCAAGGATTTCAGATTATCTCAACAAGGGTTTTGCAATTTTACTTCTAGGCTTTGGAATATACTTTTTTTATAAAGCCTCTTTGCAACTTTAAAATTATATTTATTTTTATTATGTTACAATTAACTAGTTGGTTAGTTATAAGATAAAAGGTTTACAATTTGATACATTTTTTAGAAAGAGAAAATCGCTATATTAAAAACATAGATTTAGCATTTTTACTCATTCCCATGATTTTATTGCCACTTCTTTTTGAGTGGTATCTTCATCTGCATGAAAATGCTTTTTTTCTGCACTATCGCGAGGAAATTTTGGTGGCGAATATTGTCTATATAGTATTGGCACGATTCCTTTTGCTTGATAGTGCTATCTATATCTTTTCACACTCCAGACATAAGGTCAATATGGCACTTATTCAAGTTGTCTTGTTGTATTTGGAAGTGACTCTTGTGACGATTGTTTATTATGCGAGTGTTTTTTATATTTTTGATGTCTTTTCGCTTTTTCATTTAAGTGCGCAACTGACACCTGAAAACTTACATGATATTCATGAACATGGGTTCATCACTTCTATGTATATCTCCGCTGTTACATTTACTACTCTGGGTTCAGGGGATTGGATTCCACAGACTTTGAGTGGGATGATTGCAGTAACTTCAGAGGCTATACTTGGTGTCATTCAAGGGGGTGTGTTTGTAGCTATCCTCATTTATGCACATCAAAACAAAGAAATCACAAATTCTAAGGGGTAAAAATGGCAAAACAAAAACGCAATGCAGCACTCACAAAAGAGAAAATCATCACAAATGCAATGCTGCTTTTTGCACAAAACGGTTATGATGCAACGACAACAGATGACATCGCAAAACAAGCAGATGTGAATAAAGCGATGATTTACTACTACTATAAGAACAAATCAACACTTTATGCTGAGGTCATGAGCCATGTTTTAGATGCAATTTATCAGGAAATTGTTGCAAAAGAAGCACAAAACCCGCTCAAAGATTTAGAAAATTTTATAAGCACTTATGCTTCTTTTTGTCATAAAAATCCTGCACTTCCTGCTCTTTTACTCAGAGAACTCAGTGACAGTGGGGCACACCTTCCTCAAGAGATGTTTGCCAACATGCGCCAACTCTTTGGGCTTTTGAGTAAAATTTTAGCAGAGGGAGAAGAGCAAAATATTTTTAAAAATGTTGAACCAATGATGATTCACTTTATGATAGTTGGCACAATTAACTTGCTTATTACGACTGCACCTTTGCGCAAAATCGCCTCAGAACTCGATGCTGAGCTCAATACTTGCCATGAGTGTAGTATAGAAAAAATTACAGAGTATATTTATGAAAAAATACAATTAATGTTGGAGGTACAACAATGAAAAAAACACTCTTAGCCCTTACTCTTCCGCTTCTTTTGAGTGCGCATTCGATGGGAGAACTTTTTGATGCACTCAAGCACCATTCACAAACCAAATCGGATGAGATGGTTATACAAAAGGCAAAAGTAGCAGCTTCACAAGCGACTGCAAATCTTTACCCGAGTATCAATCTTTTTGGAAGCTTTGATAACTTCTCAAGCCCAACAAACATGAAGCCAATCGCACCAAATAGCATTCAACCAATGCTTGCCCCTAGTTCAACCATAGCACAGCCTTACAGCTATAACATTTACAAAGCGGGAGCGAACTTTAGTGTGCCGATTTTTGTCAAGTCTATCTACTCAAGTGCAGACAAAGCAAGAGCCTTACAAAAGAGTGCTAAAACAAAGAAAAAAATCAATCTTCTTCAAAATGAAGCGATTATTGTGGGAAGTAATGCTAACTTAGAGTATCTTCAAGCGTTGAGAAAATCACTTGATGTAAAAGAAGCATCACTTTTAGAAACTAAAAAAACGGTAAAGATAAAAGTAGATAATGGTCGCTCTCCTGCTTCTGCTCTTTATAAAATAGACGATAGCCTTAACCAAGTGAGTATTGCTAAAAATAGCATAGACTTACAAAAGCAAAAGCTTATCAGTTCTATTGAAAGCATTACGGGCATTCGTCTTGAAGCACCTGTATCGATGCAAGAGAGTTCAGATGTGAAGCGTGGAGAACTCGCTTCACTGCAACCCCTGCAAGAAAAAGTAAAAGCTTCTCGCATAGGGGTAAGAATAGAAAAAGAGAAACTCTACCCTACAGTACTAGCCCATGGAAGTTATGCTTTTTCTTCGGCAAGTGCTTATAACAATGGGCAAGATGTTAATGAAAAATATGGTGATATTGGGATAGTGGTAAACATTCCACTTTTAAGTATGAGTCAGTATGAATCTATCGCGAAATCAAAAATCGAGTTGCGTTCAGATGAAATAGCACTTGAAAAACTCCGCGATGAGCTTAGGGCAAAAGCAAATATGTTGCAAAGTTCACTGCCTTTACTCGAAAATTCTATCAGATTATCACATGATAGTGTGGCCAATAAGCAAAAATTACTTGAAATTGCAAAAGTAAACTACAAAAGTGGACGACTCGCTACAGAGGAGTATCTGCGTTATGAAGATGATGTTGTGAGTGCAAAAGCAAAACTGTATGAAGCTAAAGCACAAAAATGGCAAACGATGATGGAACTTGCTGTCATTTATGCAAATAATATAGAGGAGATAGTAAAATGAATACATATATAAAAATAGCACTAGGTGTAGCCGTTGTCGCAGGTTTAGGTGTTGCAGGTGTCAAAAAAATCAAAGAAGCACGTGCAGCAGATGCCTCACTGCCACAAGCAAAAGTCTACCCAATTGTTGTAAAAACGATGGTGCCAAAAGTAGCCCCTGTTACCTTGACTCTGCCGTATTTAGCAGAAGTCGCAAACGATAAAGATGTCAAACTTGCAGCGAGAATTGCAGCCCGTGTGCAAAGCATTACCCCAAGTGGCTCACAAGTAAAAAAAGGTGATCTTCTTGTGAAACTTGATACAACAAACATACAAAGTGCACTCAAAAGTACCCAAGAACAGATAAACGCAACAAAAATTGCCCTTGCAAACCTCAAAGAGACCCATAAACGCACCTTAGAGCTTTTAAAAGTACAGGGTGCTTCTATAGAGGAGTCACAAAAAGAGTCTACTCTTATAGCAAATAGCGAGGCAGGACTGAATGCCTTAGAACAAAAAGCTATAGAACTCAAAAATAATCTCTCTTATGCAAGCATTGTCTCCCCTGTCAATGGGATTGTAGCAAAAACATTTGTGAGTCGAGGGAGTATTAGTGCTCCAGGCAAACCACTTGTTGCACTCAGTTCTAAAAATGGTTTTTACCTTTTAGTGCGAACTCCAGCAAGTTTGCCAATACTTGGAGTAGAATTTGATGGTAAATCCTACACCGCTACACCGTTAAATACCACATATCACTCTTTGTCTGAGTATAAAGTTTATACAGGCGAGACAAACCTTGTGAGTGGAGATAGAGTAGAAGTGAGTGTTGTTGTGCTTCAGCATCAAGGCATACTGCTCCCTTTTGATGCACTCTTAAATAGAGATGGAAAAAGCTATGTACTCCTTGTAAAGGGCAAAAAAGCAGAACTCAAAGAAGTACATATTGTACAAAGTGCAGAGCAGGGTGTTGTTGTTTCTGAGAACCTTGAAGGCATGCAAATTGTGCTTGCAAAACCAGATATTTTACTCAAATTAACAAGTGGTTATGCCTTAAAAGTAGAGGAGTAGGCTATGTTTGATTTTTTCTATAAACGCCCTTATTTACTCTATTCTATTATTGTTGCGTTTTTTATTATGGGGATTATTGCCCTTGTGACACTGCCAAAAAACCTTTTCCCAGATGCCAATCCTCCTGAGGTAATCGTCATTACACAAGTGCCAGGTGCAACGGCACAGGTGGCAGCTTCTACGGTCTCAAAGCCGATTGAGCAAGAGATTTCTCGTCTTGGGCTTGTTACTGATGTGAGCAGTGTGAATGTGGCTGGTTTTTCTATAGTTAAAGCAGATTTTGGTTATAAAAAAGGGCTCAATGCAGCAGCCGTTGATGTAGCAAATGCCCTCTCTATTGCAAAAGCGAAACTGCCAGCAGGAACAAACCCTGCTATCTATACAGCAGGGGATTTTACCTTGCCTGTTGATGTCATTGCTCTGAGTCCTAAAAATGCAAATATTACTTTAGCAGACATTCGAAAAATAGCCGATAGTTTTATAAAACCTATGCTTCTTTCTCAAGAGGGCATAGGCAATGTCGAAGTTTTTGGAGGGTATCAGAGTGCTATCAACATAGCAGTAGATCCTTTTAAAGCAAAACGATATGGTGTAAATTTTGAGACAATAGCCAAGTCTCTTAACACCCTCAACCGCGATATGCCTATAGGTTTTGTCAAAGGAGAGGATGATTTTTACACGGTCACTTTTTATGGTGAAAAAGATAATATTGAACGCCTTAAACAGCTTCAAATCATGCCAAATGTAAGACTCAGCGATGTGGCAGATGTGCAATGGTCATATAAAAAACGCACAAGTGGTTATATTGGTAATGGAAAAGATGCTATTGCCTTAGCCGTACAACGTGCACCTGGTGGGAGTGTTTTAGATGTTTCAAAAGCTGCCAGAGCACAGATGAAAATATTGGAACAAAAATATCCAAATATAAAGTTTGAAATATCAGATACACAAAGAGATCTTATAGAACAAGCCAACAGTAATATGCTCGAAGCACTGCGTGATGCAGTGATTTATACCTTGCTCGTCATTATGCTCTTTTTGGGTAATTTTCGTGCTATTGTTGCGGCAGGGCTTTCTATACCTATGGTGTTTTTCTCAACAATGGCGATTATTTGGATGAGTGGGGGTGAATTAAATATTGTTATTTATACGGCGATTATTTTAGCACTTGGCATGCTTACCGATGATGCCGTTGTAGTTCTTGAAAACATAGAAAGACACCTCAAAGAGGGACATGAAAAGCTTGAAGATGCTATTTCGCATGGAACAAAAGAGGTACTCAGCCCTATTTTTGCAGGAACCATCGCAACGATTGCAATTTTATTTCCTTTAATGTTTGTGGGTGGGTTTCCTCAGAAAATCTTTAAGCCACTTATCGAGACACTCATTATTGCACTTTTAGTCTCATGGTTTTTATCGATTACTTTTATTCCTTTACTCTCAAAGTGGCTTTACAAAAATGGTACAGGAAAAACAAAAGTAGAAAATATGTTTGAGGTGTTGTATCAAAATACATTTGGCAGACTTGTCACTCCTTATATTGGGATTATTAAATTTTCTAATGGTTCATGGTGGTTTGCTCGCCGTATGATGTTGAGTATGGGTGTCATTATGATTTTGTTAATGAGTGTAAAAAACATCATGCCAACGATTGGTAAAGATGCTATGCCTCCTATGGATACAGGAATTATTAAAGCACAAATTGGTTTTAGCTCCAATGAAAATGTGGAGAGTGCGGAGAAAAAAATAGCTCCAGTCTTGCAATGGCTTGATAAGCAAAAATGGGTGAAAATGAGTTCGGTTGCGTTTGGAAGTGAAGCGGGAGTCTTGAGTCTTGGCAGTGGAAATTTACCAGCAGAAGCAACAATTACCATAAACGCAGTCAATCGCTTTGAGAGAAAAGAGAGTATTTGGCAACTTGAAAATATTATCCGTGATAAACTCTCTCATCTTGAGGGGATTAAACGCAATGATGTTTTTGACTTTGGAGCAACAGCACTCTCAAGCATTAAAGCCACAGTCGATACAAGATTGAGTTCCCCCTATGTTGATGGTTTGGCACAAAAGTCGCATGCAGTCCAAACAGCGATGCAAAAAGTACATGGGCTTACTTCTGTTTCGACAAGTTGGGACAAAGACTTTAGTGAGATTGTGCTTGATATTGATGAAAACAAAGCTTTGAGTTATGGGGTAACACCGTATCAAATAGCGATGCAAATACCACTTAAAGGGCAAATAGTAGGCTTAAACGCAAACTTAGAATCGATGAATACACAGTTTGTAAGACTCTATCTTAAAGGCAAGTTTTCTAAAAACATAGAGACACTCAAGCTTTTACCCATAGCAACACCATCAGGAGAGATTCCGCTCTCAAGTATTGCAAAACTTAAACGCCATCTCACCTTTGCAAAAATAGAGCGAGATAAGTTACTCTACTCTTTAGACGTGAACGGTTACCGTGCAAAACGACCGGTCACACACTTGACAGATGATACACTAGCAGCTTTGAAAAATGCAAAAATTAGTGACATCAAGATGGAACAAACAGGTGATATTGCACAGATTCATGATAGTTTTATTCGTATGGGAAAAGCGATTGGTCTGGGGGTTATTATTTTAGTTATGGCACTGATTGCGATTTATAAATCGGTACGTATGGCGTTTATTATGATTATTGTTTTACCACTTTCGCTCATTGGGGCATCGTGGGGGATGTTGATTTTTGAAAAACCAAGCTGTATGCCAAGTCTTTTGGGAATTTTACTTCTTTTTGGGATTATCATTAAAAATGCTGTTTTACTCATAGATTTTTATCAAGAGTATCGTGCCAAAGGAGAGTCTCCTTTTGAGAGTGCACAAGAGGCTGTACGTGTGAGATTTCGCCCTGTTATGATGACTGCTTTTGGAACCATAGCCGGTATGATTCCTATTGCGTTAGAGCAAGCAGTAGGGTTGGAGCGTTTAAGCCCGCTTGCAGATGTAGCTATAGGTGGTCTTTTAGTCGGAACACTTTTGACACTTGTCTATGTGCCAATGTATGCGTATATTTTTGATAAAAAATGAGAACAATATCACTTTTAGGAGCTGTGTCTATTGGGATTGGTGGCATGGTTGGTGGGGGTATCTTTGCTGTCTTAGGTGATGCTGTCTCTTTGGCTCATGGAGCGACACCTCTTGCGTTTTTGATTGCAGGAGTGGTGGCTTTTTTAACGGCTTATTCTTATGCAAAACTTGCAACAACCTACAAAAATCGAGGAGGAACAGTTGTTTTTATAGATAATGCCTTTGGGCATAATCTGCTCTCTGGTTCTGCAAACTTGATGCTTTGGATGAGTTATCTTGTTACCATCGCGCTGTATGCCTCCGCATTTGCATCGTACGGTATGACTTTTTTTTCGCATCAAACACCTTTTTTGCACCATGTGCTGATAGGTGTTGCTATTGTTTTGCCTGCACTTATTAATGTTGTGAGCACCTCTTTTGTCTCAAAATCTGAGAGTGTTATTGTTATGATTAAGGTGGTTTTACTTATTGTTGTCATTATTGCAGGGGCATTTTATATGGATTTTTCACGAGTTGCTCCACAAAATTATGAGAGTACAGGGTCTATTTTAGCAGCAGGTATGATGATTTTTGTCGCTTATGAGGGTTTTGAACTCATTGCCAATGCTGCACAAAGTATTACAAACCCTGAAAAAAATTTACCAAGGGCTTTTTACCTCTCTGTTGGGATTGTGATTGTTTTATATATTCTCATCGCTTTGGTAGCTGTGACAACAGTCCCACAAAAAGAACTCTTAGATGCGAAAGATTATGCACTTGCTATTGCAGCTAAACCCGCCCTTGGCATGCTTGGATTTAAGCTTGTTGCCCTAGCAGCTTTGCTCTCAACATTTTCTGCCATAAACGCAACAATCTTTGGCAATGCACGCCTTGGATTTGTGATTGCTATGGATGGTGAGTTACCGACACTCTTTGAGTATGAAAAAGGAGACATCCCCATTATGGGACTCTTTTTTACAACACTTTTGAGTCTGCTTATTGCAAATTTTATAGACCTTGAAGAGATTGCCATCATAGGGAGTGCAAGTTTTTTACTCATCTTTTTTATTGTGAATCTGAGTGCTTTAAAACTCTACAAAAAAATTCAAGGGAAGAAATATATTTTTCTCCTCTCCTCTTTTGTGAGCTTTTTTGCTTTGCTGACACTCCTCTTACATACCTATGAGTCTACCCCACGAGCCATCCTTATATTTGTTGCTTTTATTTTCTTTGCAATTCTTTTTGAACTACTGTATGGAAGGATTGTGCGGGGACACTTTTTTCAGAGGGGGTATTTGGATTGATTTTTATAAATCTTCCAAATTCAATCCTCTCAATTTATGATACAATTTTAGGAATTATCCGATGCTAACACAAATTATTGAACACTACCTAATAAACAAGTAACACCAAAAGGTGCTACATTAAAAAGCAAATATGACTAAAAATCCCCCTCCGCTGCTTTAGCAGGAATAGTTGTCATAGCCTCATAGACATGTGTTGCTAGATTTAGCATCTCAGGGTCGAGTGGTTTACCTCCATGAATGGCAAGTGTTAAATCCATTGTTACAAGATAGCGATCTCCATTCCCATACTCAACTAAGATAACACGACAAGGCATCATTCCACCAAAGTATCTTGAATGGTTTAAAAAGATTTTTGCAATGTGAAGTGAACACATTGAAAAGATACGGGCATGTTTGACCTCATTTGGTTTAGCATCTGTTTTTGTGTACATCTTGACATCACCCGTTATACGCATATTGTACTCTTCGGCAAGTGCATAGAGTGACTCTGCGACATCATCGTTTGAGAGATCATCATTTACTTTATACTCATTCATCATCGCTTTAGCTGGATCACCATCTTTGAGTATCTTTAGAAACATCTCTTTAAAAGCCGGTATAGCTTGAGCATCCAAGCTATTTATTTTTGAAAGAGTTCCACCAAAGGTTATAAAACC
>WFQD01000380.1 GCA_015487265.1 Sulfurimonas sp.
AGAGCGATTACTTGCACACAATGAACTGCAAAAAATAAGACAAGCTGGCCGTATCAATGTAATCAAGCTAAGTAATGAGTACGAAGCAACCATAACGAAACGATGGCAGAGTGACAATGAGCACTTCATAACAAGACTCGTTCGTCCGCTGGTCGTTGTGTTTCTTTATGCACTCTTTGGTGTCATGGCTTTAATGGATGGGAATGTTGGAGAATTTAGCATAAATAGTGCATATATTCCAGTTATTCAAACTTTACTTGTGACTGTAACAGTCGCTTATTTTGGTAGTCGTGGGATTGAGAAAGCGACTAAGATTTATAAAGGGTGAAATTATGAAAAGAAGTGAACTCGTAAAACTTTACTCAGAAGTTCCAATAGGTGGCTCAGAAGATGAAAAAAAACAAAGAGTTAAATCTTTGTTTAAAAAATCTAAAGAGAGATACTTAGACCTATCTAACTCAGATATAGAGTATCTTGACATGAAGAACGATATGCAGGAGGCTATGAATGTATTTTAATTATATAGTTCACTATATAGTAATTCACAAAAAAGAGTGATTTTCAGAGGTACAAACACAAGCATAAAAAATTTTAGGTGCCTTAAATCGAAGATATAGGGCAATTTTCCCCCGACAAGGATGTCAAAAGGGGTTAAAATGACAAGGATGTTAAAAAAATGAAAGAAGAAACAAAGACACAAACACTAGATGCAGAGACTCCAATCGCCCCAGCGGAAACAGAAAAAGAGTCTATAGCCGACATGCTCACAGATAAACACCTGGACGATATAGTAGAAAAGCTTGTAAAAGAAAAGTTATCACTTGCAGAGACTGCAACAGACAACGAAGAAGATGAGGAAGAGGAAGAAGAAGAAAAGCCTAAAGGCTTTGGAATGTTTCCCGCTATTATAATCGGCAGTGTTGCAGTTGTTGGCTTGTTCGCCCTATTCATCCAAAAACAACCAAATACCGCCCCTACCGACTCCCAAACAGAAAATGAGGGGTACCGTCATGGATAATGGTGCGGATAAATACATGGATATGGGTGAAGAAACGGAACATGAAACACTCAACCGTAATGAACTCATGGGTCTTACTGCTAAACAGTTGGCAAAGATGGCACAGCCCTACTCTACTCTACAACTCAATTCACTTGAACGAATGGCAAAAGCAAAGTTATGTGACATCATTTTAAACAAAGGTGACAAGAAAAAAGAAGATGAGCCACACGCAAGAACTGCAAGAACAGAGAGCCAAACTGAACAATTTATCTCTACAGCTTTATTAATGCTTGATGGTTTTAAAACCAATCGTGACGGAGAACCATTAAACGCAACCGCTAAAGAGATATTTAAAAAGCAAGCAATTGTGTATGCAGATGAAAAAGTAAGTGCAGGAGAGATGGACATAAACAAGTCTAGTAATGCACTCCTATTTTTATCCGCTGGGGTACTCGTCTTTGATGGTCTCATAGGTTTTAAAAATGCACCTGGTCTATTTTCAAAAGTAAAAAATAGATTTTTCAAAAAGAAAGAGCATGATACAAAATAAAATCTACTCAATCATTGGGCACAAGGGTTACGGAAAGACAAAGCTTACAGAGCTTTTAATCTTGCTCAATAAAAAGCCGACAGTCATAGCAGACCCTCGTTACCAATATGAGCCTAAAGAGTACCGCCGACACTTTAAAAATGTTGGCCACTTTAGAAAGTACATTTTAAATACAAAGAACAGACATGCCTTTTATGAATGCAAGCTTGAGCTTGTTGTCAATGGCCTTGATGAAGACAACTTTGAAGAGTTGGCTGCACTTGTTTATAAAATGAAAAATATCTCTTTTTTGGTGGATGAGATAGACATGTTTGCACCACCTACAATGACAAGAAAAGCAAGCTTTTATAAGCTTATACATTATGGCCGACATAACCAAATTGATATATTTACAACCTCAAGAAGAAGTGCAAATATATCTCGCAATTTAACAAGTCAAACTGATGTTGTCTTTTTCTCTCGTGTAAGAGAGCCAAACGATAAAAAATATATAGGGAACTATATAGGAAAAGAGTACATAAAAGTAGCGGAAAATTTAAAAAAGTTTCATTTTTTAATTATAGATGAAAATTACAACCCCCATATTTTGGGGGTTTCAAGCAAAATAGCTGCTGCACTTTAGCAGCATAATAGCTGCTCACTTTGGCAGCACAAAACATGAGCCTAAACTCATTCAAAAATTAGGTTTCCATTGCGGTGTAAAACAATTCAAAAGAGAAGACTTTTAACGGTCTTTTAAAGGATATACAATGAGTAAAAAAACATTAGTTACCGGTCTCGTTACTGGTTTATTAGTTGGTGTATTTTCAACTGTTTTACGAGCTAAAACGGGGGTAAATGTATAATGAACCATATTAACAAAACAACGGTGGTTTCATCACTTGCAATTATTGGCGGTCTTTTTATTTACAAGCAGTACTTAGAAAGTCATGTTACAAATGTTGTAGGAGGGTCTAAGTAATGGCTAGAACTTACCTACGTAAAGAGGGTCAAGCCTCATATACAGCTTCAACACAGTCACGCATCATGCTAAGCCGTAACTATCACATAAAATACTTGCTTTGTAAATTGACAATCAATCACACAAATGCAACTGCAGTACTCAAAAGTGATGGTTTCGCAAATCTTATCAATGCTATTCAAATCGTAGCAAATGGTAACAAGACAATCAAACACATTGATGCAAAAAAGCTCACTTACAATGCACTCTATAGCAATGGTAAGGCAATGGAAAACACTATAGTCACTACAGATGGAGCAAAAACTTCAACAATCTACTTTACAGTTGATTTCTCACGCCGTGGAATGGTTCGCCCAGAAGATACAATTGAAAACAGCTCACTCTACACAACTTTTGACATGATGATAGACTGGGCAAATGCTGGTGCAGTTGGTACAGGTGTAACAATCAATAATGCTACACTTGAAGTAAGCTCCAATCAATTAGTAGGCTATGCACGCAATGCAGGTGAGAGAATTGCCCACAATGTAGAAACACAGCTTACCGAAGAGATTACAAGCTCGACAACTGAGTATCAAATCAATCTCCCAGTAAAAAAAGTGTATCAATCGCTTTTAATCTCTGCAAATGTAGATGGTAACCGCTCAAATGCTGTAATCAACGGCATTAAGTTAAAATCTGGCACAACTATTTTCATGGAATGGAAAGCTGATGACATTCGTGTAGACAACATCGACCGCCATAAAATCATTACAAATTCAGATGCAAACGGTCTCTTTTTACTTGATTTAGTTGGTCGTGGTCGTAACTCTGATGCACTTGACACACGTGGAGAGTTTAATACACTTGAACTCGTGCTTGATGTCACAAAGCAAACGGGTACAAATACCGTAACCGTTTATTCTGATGTGTTTGATGTGGAGAGCAGTGTAGAAGTTAAAAAGGCATAGCTATGAACTATTTCGATAATTTTCTTCAAAATGCCGGAGATTTAGGACTTAAATATATTGACAACAAATATGTTAATCCTAAAGATAATAATAACTCAAATGCGACAGCACAACAAGCACAAGCACAAAAGTACGAACGCATTACACAAAAAGCCCCAGTGACTCCAGTGGCACAGCCAATTAATAAGCAATATTTGCTTATTGGTGGCGGTGTTGGTGCATTGTTGCTTTTAGCAATCGTTTTAAAGAAGTAAGTCATGGGATTATTATCTTTTGGCGGAAGTGCCAGTGCTTCACAAAGTCTTGACAATGTCATAAACTTTAATCCAAATTTCAATATTGGAGACAACAACAAAGCAGACTCAACAAGCCGTGCAAGTGGTTTAGCGACCTCCTCCGCTCAAAATAAAGATGAGTTTGGATTATCGGCGAGTGTTGGAGTACTTGGCGGAACGGGCGGGCGGTCTTCACTGCGAAGAGGTGCAAGCAAAAGCGGTACAGATGTTCAACCAATGACAACCGAACAACCAAAAAAAAGCATGATGAATTCAGTAAATGGAAATTACCTCATTTATGGCGGTTTGGCACTTGGTGCATTTTTTGGCTTTTCTTATCTCTCAAAACAAAAAAAGGATTAGATTATGGGTCTTTTTGGGGGAATAACAAGGGCAATCGGTGGACTGCTTGGAGGTGGAGGAGGAAGTGCTAGTGCTTCACAGTCAACAACCAATAAAACAAATATAAATGTAGACTTGGAACCTCTAAGCAAAATACTTGCAGACTCGCAAGAACAGACTGCACAAGTCTTTGCAAAATCTCAAAACCAAACGGCACAGGTCTTTGCAAGTGGACTCAAACAGTCCGCCCAAACGGAAAAAGAGGCACAGACAATAAACTTCATAAATGAAGAGCGGAACAGAGCTTTAGAAATTCAAAAGCAAAATAAATTAGATACATACCTAGAACATGCAAAAAATGGTTTAGTTTTAAGTAGTGTTGCTGTAGCACTTTTGTATGTTTCTAAAAAAGGAAAAAGCAATGCAAAATAAAAACTACAACATGATTACATTGTCAATTGATGCAAGTTTAAATAGAGTGCAAATCGGTACAGCTGGAGGATACATCAAACTACTTGATGCACCTACAAGTGCAAATGTATTTATTCATCTGAATGAGCAAAATGCAGACGGCATACCTCTCAAGGCATATCATGCCATAGAAGCGACAAACATAGAAAAAATATATGTTTCATGTAATGCCGTAGCAGGTGCAACGATTACAATAGTACAAGCAAACTCATCAACTGATTTTAAAATGATAACACCCGCCAGTGATATATCCCTGGACAAATTAGGCGATTTTAGTGATACAGCAGTGTCAAAAATAAAGTTTATCCCATCGGGAGAAGCGACACAAGTGACAATACTACCAAGCTCGTATAATGAAATTTTCACACCAAACACAACGGCTATAAGATTTCATACTTCTCAAGAGCTGGGTGTTGAATTCAATAACAACGGTGTACTTTTCCCAATGAGTGGAGAAAATGAAATTTTTCTAAGAGATATTACCTCTATAAGATTTCACAACTCCTTAGCTACAAATACAATTTTAAACAGTTTATATATGGGTGCTATTGCTATCGCTCCATATTTTCAAAACGACTACATAGTCGCAGATTACATACAAGGTTAATACAATGGCAATTATAACAAGAACGGCAAAAGGCAGTGCCTTAACATTTGCCGAAATGGATGCAAACTTAAACGGCTTGGCGGATGGTACAAACCTTACCGCTTCACAAAAGAAAAAAGAGTGTACTGCTTGGGTAGTTTTTGATGGAAGAAACGGTGCGATTTATTCATCTTACGGAATAGGATATGTTACTAGAAATTCTTTAGGTTTTTATAATATAGTTTTTTCAACACCTATGACAACATTAAACTATGCTTTGGTTGGGTCAGGTGGCGGTATTACCAATTCTGTAGATTTATCAGTAAGAGCCATTCAAGAAGTAACAGATACGCCAAGAAGATTAGACTTAGTTCAAATTACAACTAGAGCAACAAACTCAGGGGGTCAATCATTAGAAGACTGGCCATATGTATCATTAGTATTCTTTGGAGGAAAATAGAATGAAAACTTTTTATAGCCTAAACACAGACAAAATGGCAATTATTGGAAGTGGTACACAAATACCGCAAGGCTTCACAGAGTATACAAAAGGGCAAGAACCGCTTGAACTTAAAACCGCACTTGATGCAGAAGCGAAAAAAGAAGCTATCAGACAAATCAATGATGACATTTATAAAAAACTTGAAATCATCGATAAAAAATCTATCCGTGCATTCCGTGAAAACGACACGGTAAGAATTACAAGTCTTGAAAATGAAGCAAAAACGCTACGATTACAAATCGTTAAAACAGTATAAACTAGGGCTTTTCGCCCTAGTTTTAGGAGGTATTTACATGGCAGTAAATAGAACATTTAAGTATTTTAAATACAATGAGTTTGCAGATAAAATCAGCGGTGCAAATAAAATGCGACCCGCTACAATCCGTAAACTTGATAAGGCTCGTGAAATAGCAGGTGTGCCGTTTATTATAAACAGCGGGTATCGTGATAAAAACCACCCCGAAAGCATTAAAAACCCTACAAGCTCACATATTAAAGGCTATGCAGTTGATATTGCAGTCAATGACTCAAATCGTGACATTATCCAATCTGCATTAAGACAAGCAGGTTTTAACCGCATAGGATTAGCTAATAGCTTTATCCATGCAGACGACGACCCAGACAAAACACAATATGTCACTTGGTTTTATGATGGAAAAGCTCCACTATACAACCAAACGCAAGAAGTTTACTATGTCTAGCATAGTAGACTACTTCACAAGTGGCATAAAAGACACATACAAGCAAACTGTAGACTTTTGGTCGAGTGATAACAAGTTATCGCGCACAGTTGATGCAGTATCGTTTACAATAGATAATCCACAGCTCATGGTGGACACAGCAAAAAAAGACTTTAACAAGTCCGTGAGTGAACTCAACACAGCAGTAACACAAGATAGAAACAAAATGATTATACTAGTTGCACTTGCAGGAACTGCTTACTACTACTTTCAAAAAGGAGGTAAATAAATGGAAGAAAGCACAATAATCAGCTTCATAGCGCAATACTGGCAATTTGTATTTTTATATCTCTTCAAATATCTCAAAGATATGAATGAGACACTGCGCAAGCTAGAACTAGATATAGCCATAATAAAAACTGAAAATAAATCACTTCAGCGAAGAGCTAGCGATTTTTCAGCACAAAAACAAGAGTAATAACTAAATCGGCATCATATGCACGATTTTATACCATCTTTTTATGTTGTTGGGTCTCTCCAGCAACACAACATCCAAAGACAAACCCACTAAACAAAATGCAATAAATAAAAAATAAAACATTGCAAAATGCAATAAAAAAACCGCCGCCGCCGTCCAAAAATACAAACTCAAAATAAAGCCCTACAACACAAAAAAAGCACTAACCTATACAAAGATACTAAAAAACAAAAAAAAGAGCTTCTCTAGCCGTTAAAATTACTCCTATAAGGCTAAAATATCTTTGCTTCCCTCAATAAAACCAAAAATACCTAAATTATCGAAAATCAGAGTAGCCAAACAGCAAAAAGAGACAACCGTGTATAACCGTCCCCTAAATACCCCAAAAAAAGGAGCGATAGCGACCAATAAAAAGCGACAATAGCCCATAGGCTAGTGTCAAGACCCTTTTAGAGTTCGCAGAACTCCATCCAATCAAAAGAAACTTCGTAGCGTAGCGTAGAATTTCCTATTGACTTCTCGCCGAAACTTAAACTTAAAATCAAAAAACAAATTTTCCGATTTTTCTCCTTAATATATTTCTTTCTTTTAAAGTAAAGTTATAATTAATGTAAGATGGGTGTCAAATAT
>WFQD01000381.1 GCA_015487265.1 Sulfurimonas sp.
CAGCATAAATTTGATGATAGTATAGAAAATTATATTGGTAAAAATACAAAAGTATTAATAGTTGAAGAGGTTCTTTTCTCTATCAATCATGATGATTTATCTCAAAATTATGAGCTAATCTCTCAGTATGGATATTATGCAGAGCAAATTTATAAATTTATAAACACTCAAACCCCTAAAAAAGTACTGTTAGTAGATGATGACAAAACATCTATTGTTCTTTTGGAGAAAATTTTAGAAAGTGAATATTGCGACATAGAGGTAGCTGATAATGGGAAAGTTGCTTTAGAGATGATTATTGATTCTCATAAAAAAAGAATCCCTTACTCTATTGTTTATATTGATAATAATATGCCTCTTATGAATGGGTTAGATGTTATGCGTCGTGTACGAGAGTTTGAGCGTGATAATAAATTAAAACCACTCTATGCTGTTTCAACTTCTGGAGACCTTTTTGACTTCAAGGATAAAGGAAAAGATTTTGACCAGTATGTTGGAAAACCATTTCGTGTTGAAGAGATACGAGAAATTTTAAATCGCTAAAAGGAGAAAAAATGACAAGACCAGAACCAACAGATGTAGAGTATGAAGTTAAAAACATAGATCTTATTGTATCGAAATCAGATGCAGAGGGTAACATCACCTATGTTAACCCTATATTTGTAAAAATATCAGGGTATTCGCAGGCAAGTCTGCTTGAAAAACCACACGCGATACTCAGACATCCAGATATGCCAAAAGCTGTTTTTAGATACTTATGGGAAAATATCAAAGAGGGTAGAGATGTTGTGGCATATGTAAAAAACCTTTGTGCAGACGGAGGGTATTATTGGGTGCTTGCTACTGTAAAAATGGCAAAAAATCCTGATGGTACATTTCGTAACTATATGTCAACAAGAAGAGCTATTAGTGCATCAGCTAAAGAGAGGATAAGTGCACTCTATAAGAGCCTTTTAGATGTTGAGAAGAGTGAAGGGGATGAGGCTTCTTGGGAAGCTTTTAAGAGCTATTTGAGTGAAAATGGCATAAGTAACAGCGAAAGCTTTAACACTTTTATGAAAAATTTAAACAAATAAGGAGATAAAAAATGATAGATTTTGAAGCACGTATGGAAAAACTTCGTAAGGTACATGGTTATTTAGGTTCGGCAATTTTAAATTATTCAGGGGAAACACTTTATATAGATGAAGAAAATACAGGAGCAGATATAGGATACGCTGCAGCGATTTTTAATGATTCTTTTCGTCAAATTAATGAGGCGTCTTTGGATGTTGGTTTTAGTGACATCTCATCGTTTGAGACAAAAACAGAAGATGGGCATGTCTTTTTAATGAAGAGTGCTGGTGCACAATCTGATGAAACTTACTCAAAGATAGATGTTTTTTGTATTTTCCGTGATGATGGAAATATTGCCCTAGCGAAGATGATTATGGATAAATCATCACAAGTTATCTCTAACGAGTTAGCACAACTTTAAGATTTAGAAAAAAAGATGAAAAAGATATATCTTATAAGACATGCCAAAGCAGAGGGGTTTTTAGAAGGGATTAGTGATTTTGAGCGTTGTTTAAAAAAACGAGGTGAAAAAGACCTAAATACAATAGGCTCTTATCTAGCCTTGCAAGGTATATCACCAGATATTATACTCTCAAGTTGTGCAATGCGTTCAGAGCAAACAGCTGTACAGCTTGCACAAAAACTTGGTTTTGAGGGAAAAACATATTTTTTAGAAGAGCTTTATTACACCTCGTATAATGAGGTTCTCGGCATTATAATGGCACAAGATAGAAGCTGTAATTCCCTCTTTATCATTGGGCATACTCCTCAACTCAATGAACTTGTTAACACTTTATCATCTCAATATATTACCAAGATTCCTACAATGGGAGTGGTTGCACTCTCTTTTGATATCGAGAGCTGGTCAGCGATAAAAAATATAAAAGGGAATTTAGATTTTTTCATCTATCCAAAACAGTTTAAGTATTATATGCCAAAGCAGATTCGTACTACACTACCTAGATAGATCGATTTTTTTTCTTTGCAATAGTTTTTGTGCTAACTGAACTACTTTTTTACTCTCCTGCACATCATGAGGGTAGCCAAGCAGTAGATTGGTACAAGAAAATCTTATAGTATCTTCATCATTATAATAAAGAGGGTTTTCTCTAAAAAGTTTAGGAAGTTTTTGGAGTAAAATCTCAATATACTCTTTGTTTTTTCCTGTTTCAAAAATGATAGCAAAGGTGTCAGCATGAAGTCGCATCACCATATCTCCACTCTCTATAAATGCCAACAGAAGAGAGCTGAGGTGTTTAAGAAGCATATCTGCTGCATGTGAACCATACTCTTCATTAATGGTATGAAAACCATCAATATCAATAAAGCAGATAAAAAACTCCTTATTTTCTTTAATTTTTGTATCATATATTTTTAAAAAGTGATGCTTATTTGCAAGACCGGTAAGGGCATCATGTTCTTGTGCGTATTCAAGTTCATTTTTTATCTTTTTAAGATGGGTAATATCTTGAGCAACAATGATGTTTTCAAATACTTTTGCATTTTTATCAGCTAGTGGAATGATATCCGCATAAAAAAAGATATCTTCGCCAGATGAGTTTTTGGCAACAAAAATATTTGTGGTGTTTAGTTGAGATTTTTGTGGTTGAAAGAATGTAGAGAAGTGCTTTGTAAGCATCTCTTGTCTCTCAAGGTTAAAAAAATGAAGAGCTGCCTCATTGACCATAGTGATGTGACCATCCAAATCAACATGGAAGGTGATGAGATGCTTGTTTATCTCTTGGTAGGAATTGTTTTGTTTTTTTTCATCGCTGAGTTCATAGATGAGTGTTTTTTTGTTTATCTTTTGAAGTGCATCGGCATACTCTTGTGAGTATTTAGATTTTTGCTGCATCGTAATCATAAACAGAGTTTTATCTGTATGCTCCTGAAAGCTTATAATCTCCAAATCATAGTAGAAGCCATCTCGAAGTACCATAGGCATCTCTATAGATTTCTTGTTGTGAAGAGCTAAAATTTCATCTTCAAGACCAACTATCTCCCATAAATATTCACGAATATCCAATCCTTGATGGAGATTTTTATGGTTTGTTTCTAAAACAGAAAAGTTACAATCAAAAATGATATAGGAGAGAGCATTTTTTTGACACAAAAGCTCTAAGAGAGTTGTTTGCATATTGCCTCATTGAGTGTTAAGAAAAGTTCCTCTACGGCATCTCCATTTTTTGCAGATGTTTTAAGTACTTTGAGTACAGATTCAGAGAGATTTTGAATAGAAGAGAGTTTGTCATCATCTAGTGTGTGTGGCATATCGCTTTTGTTGAGTGCTATGCATATTGGTGCATCTTGAACAACTTCATGGGAGAGTTTTATGTGGTTTTGGATAGCCTCTATACTCTCTTCACGCAAAAGATCAGCAACAATAATAAAACCTTTTGCTCCAAGGAGATACTGTTTGTAGATAGGTTTAAATTCTGTATGTCCTTCAATATCCCAAATCATAATCGTTGCATTGTCTATGGTTTTTTTTGAGATGCTTACCCCAATGGTGCTTAGATACTCCTCACTAAAAGAGTTTTCAACAAAACGCCTGATGAGACTTGTTTTGCCAACACCAAAATTTCCAATAAGGACGATTTTATAACTAAACATTATTTATTTCCTTTTGATAGTGTAAGTATCACACAGCGTGCTTTTTGTGGGTTCTCAACAGGGTTTACATGGGGTGGTGGTGTATCAAATATTTGTATCTTTATGCTGTTTTTCAATCCATGCTGTTCTAAAAACATTTGTATATTTTGAACTCTTTTTTGAGCAAGTTGTTTGTTGATTGTGTCGCTTCCAATCATATCGCTGTAGGCTCTAAGTTCTAAAGCAGTCGTTATGTCATTGTTTTTTATGGTATTGATAATTTTTAGAAGAGTTTGTTGTACTGTATCATCTAGTGTTGTAGCGCCTCTTTGAAAGTAGAGATGGACATCTATATTTGGTTTTGGTATTGTAATATTATCTTGTATTGTTTTTACGCCTTGTATATTTTTCATAGCACGAAGAAGTTTTGTTTTTGTTTGTTTGTTTGTTAGTTTTCCATTAAGTGTTAGAGTGGCATAATCAAAATTGTAAGTGACATTGTTTTTTTGCGTAATATTTACGCCCTGAAGAAGATAGGCAATATTTGCACTTACCTGAAAAGGGTCGCTAAGGGTTGGAACAACTGCAACTTTATTGTGAATAGCCTTAAGTCCGGAGATATGTTCTAGCTCTTTTTGCAACAGTTGTTTGTGGTATTGAAAAGGAACACGACCATCTATTGTAGCAACCTGATTATGAACATTTACTGTAAATTTAAAAGGAAGAAGAGGAGGTGTTGCTTCTATATGGGAGTAGATGGTTTCTTGAAGTTTTGTATCTACGCTATCTTTATAAAAAACATAACCAAGAAAGAGCAATAAGGCTAAGGGAATAATAAAAAGCAGAGGTGATTTTCTCTTTTTTTCTTCTGATGCTGTTTCTTTTTTTACAAGAAGCAATGAGAGTTCTTGCTCAATAGAGTCTTTGTCAAGTGCTTCAAAATTGCCTTGAAAATTTTGAATCTCTTTGCCATGAGAGAGAACAATCTTCTCAAGTGTTGTACGAATCTTTTCATAGGTTTTGGTGTAGGCTGCTCCTTCAATAATCACTGCAAGATAACTGTATCCACTTGCCTCGATGATAATTTTATTTCCACCATATTCTATTTCGCCAAGCTCTTGAAATTGATTGTTACTCTCTACCCAGTCGTTAACAAAGCTGCGTATCGCTGTCATCATAGAGGCGAGCATATCAGCATCACTTAGTGCTGCATTATCATCTTCAACTTTACACAGGAGTGCACCACTCTCTTTGTGAATAAGCAAAACAGCTTTGATTTTTGCTTCACTGCTCTCTTGGAGGAGTAGTTCCGTCTCACTAACCCCTTTCATTTTTGCTTTTATTTTTCGTTTCAGCGTGGTTATAGAGAGACCATTTTGGATTTGGTTGTTTATTTTTTCAAGAATCTCTTCAAAAGATTTTGTCACAAATTTACTAATCATATTACCCATAACAGGGTAGAGTGCATCGACAATATCATCTTTTTGACTTTTAATTTGCTCGCGAATAGCACCCCCTATAAGAGGAGCCATTTGTGTGGCAATTTTATCGCCAGAATTTTCAAAATTTTTATCGATGAGTTTGTTAACTATTGGTGAGAGTGCTCCCTCAAGAGCTTTCTCTTCACTTGTAGTTTCTTGTTTTTGTGACATTGAGTGTGGCTACTAATCTTTCTCTTGAGTAAGGGAGAGTTGCTCGTTTATCTGTGTACCCTTCATCGCCATTGCAGCTTCCATTAAAATATCTGCTGCATCATCACGTGAAAGTTTTACACCATTCATCTCTGCCATTTTATCATTGAGTGTTTGGAGCACTTCATCTTTGAGTGCATCCATCTCATTGCGAAGTGCACTATTGTTTTCAATCTGTTGTTTTTGGAGTTGTTCTCTTTTTGCATTGAGCTCCTCTTCCATGATATCCATACTGTTTTGAAGACGTTTTTCCTGTTTGAGAGCACTGTCTCGTACATCCGAAAATTCATCCTGTTGCTGTGTGACAATATTTTTCATTTTACGGGAAAGAGTTTCAATCTCATTGTCTATGCGGAGATTGAAGTCATTTTGTGTTTGCTCCATCTTTTTACGCATCTCTTCGTGCATTGTTTTAATGGAAGACTCAAGTTTCTCAAACTTCTCTTTCATTTCACGCGACTGTGATCCAAAAAGAATCTCGCGAATCTGATCTACATTGCCTAGTTGTGATAAATCATTCTCTTTTGCTTTTTTTTCATTGCCCATAACAAACC
>WFQD01000382.1 GCA_015487265.1 Sulfurimonas sp.
GATGTTTCTTCTATTACTTCTGTGATTGGTTTTAAAATGGATGCGAAAAATAGAGCCCAACTTGGAGACAACCTTTTTCATATTTTTATTGATTTGCATGAAAGAGCTCCTGAAAACTTTTTTGATACCTATGTAAGCCCTTATCTCTCTATAGAATATACTCCGAATGTACAAATTAGAAAACATGATGCAAAAGTAATTGCAAAACAGATACAAAAACTTTTAAAAGATGAGGTACCGAATTTTCAAGAACTTGTGACAAAAGTACCAGGAGCTGGAGTGGTCGCAAATGATGTAGAGATTAGTTTAAGTAGCCCAAATGGTAAAAATATTTTAGATGGTTTGGCTCTTTTACAAAAAAGCCTCTCAAGTATTGAAGGTGTCTTTAATGTTTCCAATGATGCAGATATTGGAGAGCGAGAATTGAAACTCAGAGTGAATCAATATGGACAGGAGTTGGGTTTCAACGAATCGATAGTGTCAAATGCTTTACGAGCATATTATCTCAAAGGTGAATATGGAAAACTCTTTACAAATCAAGGGCTTTTACGAATTAAACTTCAAAGTCATGTCAATAAAGAGATAGACTCTATCAATAAAATAGAGATTCCGGTTCCTGCTTCAAAACAGTTTGTTGCACTCAAAGATATTTGTGACTTTGTATATGTGCAAAGTTTTGTGACACTGAAAAAAGAAGATGGACATCGTATACGCAGTGTGTATGCTTCTATAGATAAGAAAAAAATCACATCATCTGAGGTGATGAAAAAACTTGCATCTACTTTACAGGAGCTCAAAAAAGATGGCTATAAAGTAGAGATTAAAGGAGAAGAAAAAGAGAACAATAAAAATAAGCATGAAATGATGCAGTCAGCATTGATTGCACTCTTTTTAATTTTTATTACGCTCATTTGGCTTTTTGATTCTATTAAACAATCTTTAATTGTGATTAGTACGATTCCATTTGTTCTTTTGGGTGTTTATGTCGGACATTGGGTTATGGATTTAAATATTAGTATGCCAGGACTGATTGGGGCAGTTGGGCTTGCTGGGGTTGTTGTAAATGATGGACTCATAATGGTTGATTTTATAAAAAAATCAACCAATACTGAGGAACTGATGCAAAATGCAAAAACGAGGCTGCGACCGATTTTACTGACATCATTAACAACAGTTTTAGGATTGATTACACTCATATTTTTCGCATCAGGACAGGCAAAAATCTTGCAACCAATGGCAGTATCTTTAGGATTTGGTATTGCTTGGGCTACGGTGCTAAACCTTATTTATGTACCACTGCTTTATGCAGTTGTTTATAGAATAAAACATGTAAATCAAACAAAGGAGAACAATTGAATTTAGAAATTACACATGCACAGTTTGGGGTAAGACCTCCCGTAGTAAAACCTATACCAGAGTTTTTGATAGAAGTAGGGGAAGAGGGTATACGAACATTAATATCAAAACATTATGATAAGATTAGAGAGAGTAGTATAGCCAATATATTTCCTCAAGATGCAGAAGAGTTTGCACAAGCAAAAGTGAACTCAGCAGATTTTTTTATACAAATATGCGGAGGTCCCAAATACTTCAATACGAACAGAGGTGCTCCTCAGATGGTAGGTCGTCATGCACCTTTTCGCATCACTGCACAAGCAAGACAAACATGGCTTGAACTCTACAAACCGTTACTTGAAGAACTTAAAGAACAAGGCATAACAGAGACTTCATTACTTTCATTCTGGGGATATTTAAATATCTTTTCAATATGGATGATAAATACCCAATCATAAAATGAAAAATTATACAAAAGTAAGGAATTTATAAGCTCCTCCTTTGTATAATTCCACCCTACAAAGTGGGTCTTTAGCTCAGTTGGTTAGAGCCCTCCGCTCATAACGGAGTGGTCATGTGTTCGAGTCACATAGGACCCACCACTTTTTATACCTTGTAAACCCCTAAAATAAGAACTTTCAAAGAAACTTAAAATTGATAAATCTGTTTAAGATTTGATTAGGTAACCACTTGGGTAACCACTTCTTATTGTAAATTGTAAAAATGTAGCGCTGTTATATAGATGATGTCAGTTTTAGAATGTCATTAAATATTTTGTTTCATTGTCTTAAAATTAACATGAAAAAGGCAAGCATACTTATCTTTGAACAATCCACTATAATAACTTTAACTATTTCATCTTTTAAAGATAAGATAGGGCTATGAATAATACAAGAAATGGAAGCACGGCTGATTGATTCTAAAAGGTAACATAGCTTCTTGATTTTGCCTCCCAACATACGAATAGCTTGAGGGAAATAATCATACTTTTCTCTTTTTAGTACATTCATTGAAATGTTTCTAATGATTGAAAATTAGTAGGAGCATTTTTAGTACGAATTAAAGATGTATCTTCAGCAAATGTTACATCTTTCACATAATGCATTGCTTCAACTGCCCAGTGGGCTCTGATACCATAGTTATACTCTTCTGCTGACATATGTTTGCTGGAGATATAAAATGACACTTCTGTGGATATCTTATCACTCTTTTTAAAGTGAGTTGTCCTTGTGACTTTTACATATTCTGTTATTTCAACAAACTTGTTTTTATCAATATTATAAAAGTCATCATAAACTTCTACTTCTCGTATTTCAAATCTATTACGATTTGGCTCTTGAGTCCTATTATAGTCTATTGCATCAGATAAATTAGAGTTAAAAACTATCTGTTCTAGGAGTTTTTTTGGTTGTCTTTAACTTGAATAACATAGTCATTACCGCTATCTTTAATAGCTTTTAGTGTCTTAGTTTGGCAGTGAAGTGCATCAAGTGTAATTATCATATCTCTCAGTGGGAACTCTTTCATCATCTCTTGAACAAGAGGTGTCTCATTACTTTTATCTGCAGTTTTTCTAGCAATTAGGATTTCTTTAGAATCACTTGCAAAAAATGAAACTAAGTGTGCTGATTTTTTATCCTCTTCTTTCTGCTTTGGCTTTACTGTCAACTGCAATCCATTGAGAGTTACTTTTTTTCATATAGTATTTCATCCATTTAGTAAAAATATCTCCAAACTTTTTATGGTCTACTTCTTGAACTACTCTTCTTACTGTAGCATAGGCGGGAACTCTATCTTTTTCAAGTTCTATGTACTTTACAATCTCTTTTTTATACCTTTGAGCAAAGTTTCCTATTGCCTATACCCTTGATATCCACTCATTGTAGCCATTATCGTAATCATTAACACAACATCTATTTTATGCTGTTGTGCCTGTCCTCTTCGTTTATCTTTTAATGTTTTTAATTCGTTTCTTAGGTTAAAGTCTGTCATACCTTTTGTTTAAGCAATATTTATTCCTTGGTATGAATCAGCTGTGGAAGTGGAAATCATATTGTTAGTTAATTGTTTGTTATAATATTATTA
>WFQD01000383.1 GCA_015487265.1 Sulfurimonas sp.
ATACAAGACTTACTCAAGACTACTGAAGATTTAAAAAATGATTTAAAAAACAGAAATTTTAAAATATTTCCAAAATACAAATATTATTATCCAAAGCCAGAAACCAAACAGACATTAAAATATATACTTGACCAACTAATTTTTCACTACAATCTAAAATCCCATAATCCTTATAAAAAACAACTTATAGACTACATTTAACTTAACTAACATTCCGAAAAAAATATCGAGTAAATGGTTAGCTTAGTTTCTCACTTTTTAATAGAATTGCCTTATCTAAATCATAGTAAAGGCAATAGACATGAATCAACTACAAGAATTAATCTACAACGACCTCAAAAACCGCTACAAAAAATCCACACTATCAAAAAAAGAGATGGCTCACGAGCTGGGTATCTCTTACAGCACGATTGACCTCTACATGTCTAAAGGATATGGTGTACCCAATTATAAGAAGCTGGGAAAAGCCAAAAATGCCAAAGTGGTATTTAATATCATTGATGTAGCCAAATTCCTATCTGAAACTATTAAGACCGCATAATGACGATATACCAACACAAAGGGGGGAAACATGAATAGCAGTTAGTCAAACCTCATCAAATCCATAAGAGATAAAAGAGTGATGAGGTAAAAGCGTAGCAGCTTCATTATACCTACTTCCCTTTTGAAAATCTCTTAATTACAGGCACAAATCACAGCTTTGTGAGCTTGAAAAATGCACCCAATGCGGGAGGATAAAGCTCACCCTAAAAATATGCAAAACAGGAGTATAAACGATGACTGTAAAACAGTATGAAGCATACGAAAAGCACAAAAAAGAGAAAGAAAAGGTATTGGAGATCATAGCGGCATTGCCCATAAGTGATGAATGGATAAACCGTTTTACCCAAATGGCACTCTATCGCAACTGGAGAAAACTTACAAGTGCCAAACAAAGGAGCCTTATAGCTATTGCTGCGGTAGATAGTCAATCGGTAGCAACGATCATAGAACAGCGACATACAAAGATCAGTACAGATATGGTTGAAAAAATCGCCACTACCGTAACCGATGAAAAAGACAGGGCAAAAATCTGTAACCATCTTTTGGAAAAGAGTTGGAGAGATGCAAAACGGGATATTTTGCTCATTATTTCAGCCTATGAAGATGCAGCGGCATAGGTGCTAACACTACATGACCCCTCAACCGCTGCACCGTTCCTTTATCGGCATACAGGTATCAAAGGACGATTACCGCAAGATTGAGGGGTTACTCCCACGACCAAGCTACCACGACACCCTTACATCAAGTACAGGAGAGAGCATAGAAGTGGTCTATGTTATCGAGGGGTATATCACTTCACCCAAACAGTATAAGCAGATCAGCGATATTAAGTTAGCCATAAAAGATAATCTGATAGTGAAGTTCAGCATGATAGAAGACTTCTACATATCAGAGCATACACAGGGCGACGGTATACCCTACACCCTGCAAGAGCTAAGAACGGCATTTAAAGCCACTTACAGGGCTTACCCAAAGATATACTTTCCAGCCGATAAAAAAAGTCTGTATCGCCATTTGGTCATACATGGCAAAAAGTTAAGGTATGCCGGTGTGTTTACACTCGATGCGATGACCTCATCAGCACTACTTATGAACAAGGCTTTAAAGGATCCGTTACCGATCAAAGAGCTGCACAAAAAAGCAAAAGGGGCATACCATTTTATAGTGGAGCATTTAGACCAGTTCCCAGTTAGATTGGAGGGTGCAGCTTTAAAGGCAGCTCGCAGCAGCGGTGGAAAAAAGAGAAAGGCGAAACAGAAAGCAGATACGCATAAGCAGATAATGGAAGCTATAGCTACAGGTGATTACATGAAAGCTAACGGGAAAGTGAACGTATCAAAACTATCTAAAGCACTGAATATAAACAGAAGTACGATATGGCGACATTTACAAGATTGACCGACCCAATTTTTCACTATACTGTAACCTATCTAATCACACACTCGTAGCACTTCCACCATAATACCGACAGCTTGTGCAACATTTTAAGTAAAGCACGGCTACACCGTTATTTGAGAGAAGTGTAAATTTGCAAAAAATAGACATAAGTTATACCGATAGCTTGTGCAACATTTTAACGCATGTGTAACTATTGTCTTACTCACACAAACCCCACCCAAAACCCTCTTAAACCTCATCAAGCGAGGAAAAGAAAAAGAAGGATATGAAAAGCGGATATGCCTAAGAAGATACAGGAAGAGGAAAAGCGTTAACGGTAAAAACCATCATGCGACAAATACTACTCCCCCTTTCCCCCTCTTCTATGGCATTATACACAAAGTAAATGATGGAGGCAAATACAATGTTAATTGAGAAAGACAACACACTAAGAGAGATCAACCGTGCCGGTAAATGGCATTTGAAAGTTATCAATATTGAAGAGCGTTTGAGTGCAAAGCATAACCCATATATGAGGATCACCTGTATCACTCCTGATGATAGAGTGTTTTTATTCCCTGTTTACCTGCATGATAACGGTCTAAGACTGTTACAGGATATTGCCCGAAGCATCGGCTATGAACATGTTACCAATGAGCAGGATAATGATCTGATCGACAGCAGCAGATTTGTTGGAGGGTTTTTCTATGCAATACTGGGAGAATATACAGGAAAAGACAAAGCCTATGAAAGCGGATACTATGTAAAACAGGTATGGGCTTCACGCAGACGTTACGACAAAACAGGCAGCCCAACATTTAAACGGGTACGGGTAAGCAATCGAGGATATTCAACGTATAGGAGTTGATCGGTAAACAGTTGGAGGGGTCGCCTACTCCCTCACTTCCGTTTGACGGAACTGCGGCGCATGGTGCGGATGCACGTTCAACTGTTTACACAAAGAGTATAACATAAAACGATAACCGTTTCAACACAAGGGGGCAAAGCATTTGAGGTGTAAGAGTTAAGATAGTATTATAAAAGTAAAGATTTACATGGAGGGGCAAAAATGATCTCAAAAATTTTAAAAGGGGCGGTTATCGCTTCGGTATTTGCGGCGGGTAGTTGTGCATCTGATATGTTTCCGGCTGTTGTTGGAAAAGATGGCGTTATGAAAAAAAACTTTACGATCATTGAGGAAGCAAAAAAAATAAAAGAGTTTGGACTCTATAGGGCAGATAAAAAAACATACCCTACAAAAATGCGTATTAGAGAGCAGCACCCATGCTTTATTATTGACCCGTCCGAATGGGCTGGATATAAAAAGATTGATGCGTTTACGGTTGAAGTTATGCAGCTTGATAAGGATTTTGCTGCGGGTTTTGCTGGGGATAAAGATCATGCCCCGATATACTACAATGATGATCTTCCAAAAAATCCACTCTATATACTGGGCAAAAAAGGGTGCAGTGAAGCTCCAAACACTATTACAATGACGGCTTATCAGAAAATTGGTGGTAATTGGGTGGAAACTGGTAGGGCTACATTTATTCTTAAGAAGTAAATACCTTATGCCTTTTTAATCCCACTTATCACCCAAATGAACCCCCAAATGACAATAAGTGGAAGAATTCCAAATGTTAGAAATTCTCCAAAGTGAACCCGAAATCTCCCGTAGCTGCTCCACATGCCCGCTTTGTTTGATGCTATAATCAACCAAAGGATAGATAGAATTGTGAGCATTCTATAAAAAGCAGTTTTGCTTTTGTTATATAGTTTGTATAAAATAAATATAACCACAGTAGTAGAGAATATGATGGTAATATCAACATACGTATGATAGGGTATTGTATTAGTGAAGTTTTTCTCTGTATGGTTTTTTTGTTTGATTGGAGAGCGTTTAAAATTCCGTGTCAGCCACAATTGGTAACATAAACGCTACACCTCGATATATTTGTCCAACCTCCCTTCAAAGAAGATTGCCAGTTG
>WFQD01000384.1 GCA_015487265.1 Sulfurimonas sp.
AAATAATTCATATTAGAGAGACATAATTTGAAACACCACCTCCTATTTCATGAGTTATAGGATACACACACATTAAGCCTATA
Source organism: Sulfurimonas sp. (assembly GCA_015487265.1). Taxonomy (GTDB): domain Bacteria; phylum Campylobacterota; class Campylobacteria; order Campylobacterales; family Sulfurimonadaceae; genus Sulfurimonas. The sequence goes on from WFQD01000384.1 coordinate 84, forward strand.
AATAGGCTTAAACTCCTTATCGCTTAACTGGATAAAGCAGGGCCCTCCTAAGGCCTAGCTCGAGGTTCGAGTCCTCGTGGGGAGACCAAAATACCTACGAATTTATCTCATTTTTAATTATTTGTGCAAGTGCACTGCATTGTTTGATTTTTTGGGCATAGTTCAAATCTTCTTGTAAAAGTATATCTATAAATGCACTGCCAACTATCACACCATCGGCTCCTTTTACTTTTGCTTTTGCTGTTTTTGCATTCACACCAAACCCGACATATACAGGGGTTTGTGTATATTTTTTTATAGAAGCTAAAAAAGGTTGTAAATCTTCAGCTTTTCCAGAACCTGTAATACCGGTATATGCTACCATATAAATAAATTTTTGTGCATCTTGCACCACTTCTTGTATACGCGCTTCGCTGTCCGTAGGTGCTACAAAACTAATGTTTGAAAGAGAATTTTTGGCAAATAAATCTTTATACAGCAGTGCCTCTTCATGTGGAACATCAGGAATAATTAAACCATTGACTCCAATTTCACGAGCCAAAGGCAGAAGTTTTTCCATTTTTTGCTGGTAGAAGCTGTTAAAATACCCCATCCATAAAGTATCTACTTTTGGAGCGACCGCTTGTGAGATTTCGAGTAAATCTTGAAACTTGAAACCTAGTTCAAGTGCTTTATGGTTTGCTTTTTCTATTAAAGGTCCATCCGCAACTGGATCGGAGAAAGGAACACCGAGTTCTAAGGTATCTACACCATTTTCACCTAAGGCCAAAGCCAAATCTATAGTAAATGCTTTTTCAGGATAGCCTGAAGTAATGTATGCAACTAAATTTTTCATATTGTATTATTTTTCCAAGTCAGGTATTTTTAAAAGAGCATATTTTATTTTGCTCAGTTCATTGTCTAATTTCAAATCATCTTGCCATTGGGCGAACATATCATTGATACTCAAAAGCCAATCAATTGTTTCTGGAGAAACAGGGGGTTGCATTTTACGTAAGCTTTCAAGTGCATCTTCTACAAATGAAGCAAGCTTAAACATCGTGGTAATTTTTAAGTAACCAGAAGCTGATTTTATATTGTGAAAAACACGAAAAAGTTCATCGACAGCTCTTTTGTACATCGCTTCATTATAAGAAAGGTCCATAATCATAATTTCCATACTCTCAACCATAATAGCAAAGTGGTCTAAAAACTCATCAACTATTTCAAAATCAAAGTCTGCTTCTAAATCGCTTCTTATGCCCATAAAATAATTCTCCAATGTTGCCACAATTATAGCAATTTTTAGTTAAAATACCACTATGAATAAAAAACTGACAATTTCGACAATAAAAAAACGTAAAGGACAAGAGCCTTTAGTCATGATTACAGCATACGATGCACTCTTTGCAAAGCTCCTTGAGCCGAGTGCCGATATGATTTTAGTTGGTGATAGTCTCAACATGAGTTTTGCTGGAAAAAGCGATACAGTGAGCGCAACTTTAGAACAAATGATTTACCATACAAATGCCGTTTGTAGAGGAGCACAGAACAGTTTTGTTATCACAGACATGCCCTTTGGAACCTACACAAACAAAGATTTAGCCCTGCAAAACGCAATACAAGTCTTTCAACAAACGCAAGCCGATTGTATAAAAGTTGAAGGAGGAGAAGACAAAGCCGCGATTGTTGCACACCTTACAAGTAATGGTATTGCAGTATGTGGACATATTGGTTTACTCCCCCAATCTGTACGTAGTGAAGGTGGCTACAAGGTGAAGGGCAAAACAGAAGAAGAGGCATCACAACTCATCAAAGACGCTCAAGCAATAGAAAACGCAGGTGCTTTTTGTATGGTCATAGAGGGTGTTAAGTCCGAGGTTGCAAAAGCTGTTGCCGAATCTGTTTCTATTCCTGTCATAGGTATAGGAGCAGGAAAAGATGTTGATGGACAAGTGCTTGTCTTTTCAGATATGTTAGGACTTTTTGAAGCCTTTACACCAAAATTTGTCAAAAAGTATCTTGATGGTGCGAGCTTAGTCAAAACAGCACTCCAAGAGTATGCCAAAGAAGTACAAACAAAAACTTTTCCAAAAGAAGAACACACCTACTCATGAGAAGTATCTAATGGAAAGAATGGTTGAAATTGAAACTTTTGATTCTGAAGAAGCTTCTAGTGAAGTGACTCTCAGACCAGATGCTTGGAGTGAGTACATTGGGCAAGATCAAATTAAAAAAAATCTTGGTGTTTTTATAGAGGCAAGTAAAAAACGCCAAGAAGCCCTTGATCATGTCCTTTTCTTTGGACCTCCAGGGCTTGGAAAAACCACACTGGCACTCATTATTGCCAATGAAATGCAAGCAAATATCAAAGTCACCGCAGCACCTATGATAGAAAAAAGCGGTGATTTAGCAGCAATTTTAACAAACCTTGAAGAGGGAGATATTCTCTTTATAGATGAAATTCATCGTCTTTCTCCTGCTGTCGAAGAGATTCTCTACTCCTCTATGGAAGATTACCGCATAGATATTATTATAGGGAGTGGTCCAGCGGCACAAACCGTCAAAATTGACCTCCCCCGTTTTACTCTTATAGGGGCAACAACACGAGCAGGTATGCTCTCAAACCCACTGCGTGATAGATTTGGTATGAGTTTTCGTATGCAGTTTTACACGGCTGAGGAACTTGCCAAAATCATTGTCCAAGCAGCAAATAAACTCGACAAAGAGATTGTCAAAGAAGCAGCCTTAGAGATTAGTAAACGCAGTCGTGGTACACCCCGTATTGCACTGCGTTTATTACGTAGAGTCCGTGATTTTGCCGATGTAGCAGATGAAAAACAAATAAACCATACAACAACACAATATGCACTTGATGAACTTGGCATCAATTCGCATGGTTTTGATGAGATGGATTTGCGTTTGCTCAAACTGCTTGCACATGCAAAAGGACGGGCAATGGGGCTTAGTTCTATTGCTGCTTCACTCAGTGAAGATGAGGGAACAGTGGAAGATGTACTAGAGCCCTACCTTATAGCCAATGGCTATTTGGAGCGAACCGCCAAAGGAAGAAAAGCAACACCAAAAACATATGATGCTTTGAGTTTAAACTATATCAACGAGGATGGGACACTTTTTTAATGAAACCACAATACTTTACAGCCATACTCTTTGCCACTGCCTTATACTGGATGTACCTGCTTTATGCACCTTTTCTTTTACTCATTACTATTGCCGCACTCCTTGCTATTTCTACTGCAAACATCCAAGATTATTTTGAAAATGTTTTCAAAAACAAGCTCTTTGCAGCCGCTCTCTCAAGCCTGCTTTTAGCCATTTTATTTTTTGCTCCCTTAGGGTATTTTTTGGCTACATTAACCATAAAACTCAACTCGGTAGAACCAGAAGTCTTACAAAAGATGCAAGTTTATATTACATCAATGGTGGCAAATCCGCCTGAATATCTGCTGTTTTTAAAGCCCTACTTAAATGATGCCATGCAAGAGTTTGACACAAGACTCTTAACCTCAAGTGCCTTAAGCAGTGCTGCAAAAGTGGGAGCTTTTAGTGCAGGCTTTTTAAAAAATGCCTTTCTTATCATCATCTTTTATTTCTTTGCTCAGTATAATGGCTCTGCAATCATTGCGTTTATAAAACGCATTGTGCAAATGTCTGTCGATGAAAGTACTTTAATGGTAAAAGAACTCTCTGCTGTAATGGGAGTTGTTTTTTACTCCATTATAGCAACGGCTATGTTTGAGGGCATGCTTTTTGGTTTAGCAATCTCCTACCTTGGATATAATGGTATTTTATTTGGTGTCATGTATGGTTTTGCTTCTTTAATTCCCGTTATTGGCGGGATTATTATGTGGTTGCCTTTTATGCTCTATGAACTCTCTTTTGGCAATACACAAGAAGCAATTTTCATTGCTCTGTATTCTGTTGTCGTTATCTCAATTGTTGCTGATACCTTTGTGAAACCACTCATCATTAAAGAGATTAATAACAGAGTTTTACAAAACAATCAAACACAGATGAATGAACTTGTTATCTTTTTTGCCATCATCGCAGGACTTACAACCTTTGGTTTTTGGGGTATGATTTTAGGACCTGCCATCACTGCGTTTTTCTTAACCATTTTAAAACTCTTTGAAGATAGGAGCAAAGAGTTGGAAATGAGAAATATCAACTAATTCTGATAAATCTCCGGCTTATCATTCTTCCAACGTCGATGGAGCCAAAACCAAAATTTTGGCTCTTTACTTATAAGTGAAGTAAGCCAATCTGCTTGGAGTTGTGTCGCTTTTTGTAAGTCTGCTGCTTCATCTTCGGTTTTTTCAACAGGGATTTCATCAAACAGCATCAGCGTATAATGCTCTTCATCATCCGTTCTTATAGCAACAGGAATAATCGCTGCATTAAATTTTCTCGCAAGATAAGCAGGTGTTGTTACTTGGCGGATAGGTTTACCCATAAAGTTTACAATTGTTCCTTCTCTTTCATTAATGTTTGTATCTATCAATAAACCAGAAGCTTTACCAGCTTTTATGAGTTTAATGAGCGGTTTAACCACCTTCTCTTTTTCTAGGTTTGTGTTACCAAAACGGGCACGGGCTTCAAGTACCCAATCTTCATACTCTCTGTTTTTCATTTTTTTATAAACAGCACCCAGTGGTTCTATCATAGCCCCAATAGCTGCACCGCCTAGCTCCCAAGAGGAATAATGTGTCGTCACATAAATAACAGCTCGACCCTCTTTATGTACTTTTTCTACTGCTTCTGCATTTTCAATTGTGATTTTTTTTGTCAATGCTTCCTTACTAATATGGCGCAATTCCATCAAATGTAAAAAATTAAACAAGAGATTTTTAAAACTATATTTTGTAATGGCTTTGATCTGAGCATCACTCATTGTGCCATCAAAAGCATAATTGAGATTTTGCCGTACAATTTTTCTATATTTTGGTGCCAAAATATAAGCTATTTTTGCAAGGAAGGCAAAAAACATTTTTCTCATACTTTTTGGAAGTACCATTAAAAAAGACTCCAAAATAAGTAGTATTTTATAACCCATATAAAAGTTCCTTTGCACTGCTTATGATTTTTTCTGGTGCTATTTCTCGAATGGAAAAATCATTTTTATTAATTTTTAAAATATCAACTTCCGAAGGAGAATGCAAAGCAATATTTTTACTCGTCTCAAAAATCATCCGCTCATTCGTTGGTCCAAAAAGTGTAATAGAAGCAATATTTTGTGCCCATGCCATATGGGTAGGGCCTGTATCGTTCCCTATAACTAAATCCATATGCGATATAAAAGAGACGAGTCCATCTAAGGCAAGTTTTGGAGCAAGCAGTGCATTTGCACACTCTTTTTCAAGCCATAAAGCCGCCTCTTTTTCTTTTTCACTGCCCCAAATAACATAAAATTGTGCATCTAAGCCTTGACACACTGCTGCTAAAAGTTCCTTTGGATAAATCTTCGACTCCCAAGAAGCGCCAATCACCAAAGCAATATTTTTGTGCTCCTCTGGAAGTTTAAAATGCTCTCTCACTGGAAACACTGCCTCTTTATGTAAAAGCATTGTATCGCTCACTTGAAAGCCCAAAGCATCACCAACCACAAAACAGTTGCGTTTGACGACACTTGTTTCATATGCAATCTTTGAACTTGTTTTATACAACAAGGCAGCCAAAGATTCACGTGTTGAAGATTTGTCAAAACCATGTGTATTTTTCCCAATAACACGTGCAACAATAGCGGACTTTATAAGCCCTTGCATATCAATAATCATGTCATAAGAAGGAAGCAAACGCAAGTTTTGAATCATTTGCTTAAGGAGTGAAAAACTTTTTTCTTTCTTTATCTGTTTTATATCTATGCTGTGTACGGCATTTATAAGAGGATGTGATTCTAAAAGTGGAGCAAACACGGCTTCTGTAATCCAGTCGATTTTGACATCTGGATAGTACTGTTTTATAAATTGCAATACAACAGCACTATTGACAATATCACCCAATGCGGAGAGTCTAACAATGGCAATATTTTTTATATTTGTATTCATTGATGACATTTTATCAAAGAACTGCTTAAGCACTTGTAAGCAAAATTTCGTTACACTATCTTCACAAATTAAGAGGTGGCACCATGGAATTGAGTTTTCAAACTGTAGTATACATTATCGTAGGTTTTATTCTTGGCTGGTTTTTGAGTTATATTAAAAGCCGATTTGAGATTTACAGACATAAAAAAGAGCTCAAAGAGTACAAAGAACATCTCAATCGGCAGATGAAAATCACCAATGAAGGCAACCAAAGTCTTGAGAGAGAACTGTATGACCTCAAAAAAGTCAATGAAAACTTACGAGCCACCATACAAACACTCAGTAACAAACCCGGCCGTGCCGAGATTAAACTGCTCAATATTTATGATGCCACTTTAAGAAAAATGATGCAAAAAGCACCAGGTTTTTCTGGGGCATGGGAAACCTCGCTCCAAGAAGTAGAAAAAGATTATGAAGAACGAGAACAAGGTTTAAAAACAGTTGTCAAAAAAGTCTTCACAAACCCTTTTGCAAGCCATACACCAAATAATGAAACAACAGAAGATACACAAATTTTAGAAAACAAAGAAGGTAAATAATGTCCCATTCAGATATGCAAAGTTTTATAGATGGACGAGAGAAAGCAAGAAACTATTTTTGTAACAAGTTTGAAAAAGATGTTCCAAACAGATCTTCCGCTGTAGAAAAAGAAAAAATTTTAAGTGCACTTATCAAAATAAAAGCAAGTGTTAAAAACTGTGAGGGTGTCTATGTGCTCGATGCCAAAGGTACACAAATCACAGATACATACACAGCCTACAAAAGAGAAAAAGCAGAAGGAGAAGATAGAAGTGATAAATCCTACTACTACCGTGCTATTCGCGATACACGCTGTAACCTTACAGACCCCTACCCATCACCAACAGGAGGCTTACTCGTCACCATATCTAAACCCTTATACTCGCAAGATAATAATTTAGAGTATATTGCCTGTTTGGATATGCCTTTAGAAGAAGTGGTGCGTATCTCTCACCTTGACAAAACGGAAATATTTTTTAAATACTTTTTTAAATTCTCATACTCTATTTTTGCATTTGCGCTTATAGCTGTCTCTCTTTTACTTTTTGTTGAGGGAACACAAAGTTTTTTCTCGAATGAAATCACCCCTGACAACTTTAAAATTAAGTATGTTTTTGAAGCCACGATTTTAATTACCTTAGCACTCGCCATCTTTGACCTCTCTAAAACACTCATTGAAGAGGAGGTTCTCGGTTGGGTAAAACATAGTGAACTCTCAGGACCACACAAAACAATGGTGAAGTTTTTAGGTTCTATCATCATTGCTCTTTCTATTGAGGCACTTATGCTTGTTTTCAAATTTGCTATCACAGATCCAAATCAACTTGTTTTTGCGATGTATATTATTGCCGGTGTTGCGTTTTTACTCGTTGGACTTTCAATTTACATCAAATTTACAACAGAGAGTGCGCATAAATGATAGGTATCGTTGATTATAACATGGGAAATCTTGCAAGTGTGCAAAATGCCTTTGCAAAACTTGGCTGTGAAACAGCAATAGTAAGTCACCCCGAAGCATTTCAAACATATGACAAACTTGTTTTACCTGGCGTTGGTGCATTTGGCGATGCCATGGAGCATTTACGAGAACGTCACATGATAGAAGCTTTACAAAAGTATGCACAAAGTGGCAAGTATATGCTTGGTATCTGTCTTGGTATGCAGCTGCTTTTTGAGAGTAGTGAAGAGTTTGGAAAACATACAGGACTAGGACTCATAAAAGGAAAAGTAACTGCGTTTGATACAACAAAATTCAGCGAGCCGCTTAAAGTGCCACATATGGGCTGGAACAGAATGTTTACAAAAAATCATCCGCTTTTTCAAAATTTAGACGAAGAACATTACCTCTATTTTGTGCATACATTTCATGTAAACTGTACAAATGAAGCAGATATTATAGGAAGAACCAATTATGGCTATGAATTTACTTCTGCTGTAGCCCATCAAAACATTTTAGGTATCCAACCCCACCCAGAAAAAAGCCATGATAATGGTATGAAAATTTTAGAAAACTTTATAAACTTATAGGACATAAAAAGACAATGACATTATACCCCGCAATAGATTTAAAAGATGGACAGGCAGTACGACTCACAAAAGGACTCATGGAGAGTGCAAAAATTTACTCTAATGAACCCTATGAACTTGTAAACAAGTTCGAAACTATGGGTGCTGAGTGGGTGCATTTAGTAGACCTTAATGGTGCATTTGCAGGTGAGCCGAAAAATTTAGCACAGATTATCAAAATTCGTCAAAATTCAAAGGTAAAACTTGAACTTGGTGGGGGCATTCGTGATGAGGCAACCATTCAAAAGATGCTTGAAATTGGTATAGATAGAATTATTTTAGGCTCTATTGCCGTCAAAGAACCCCAATTTGTCAAAGATATGGCAGCCAAATACCCCATAGCTGTTGGCATAGATGCTATTGATGGCTATGTAGCCGTTGAGGGCTGGGGTGAAGTAAGCCAAATGAAAGCAACTGATTTAGCTCGTGAATTTGCAAATGCAGGGGTTGAAGCCATCATTTGTACAGATGTTGGACGCGATGGAACACTCAGTGGGGTCAATGTTGATTTTACTTTAGATATTGCTCGTGCAAGTGGGATTAGCACCATAGCAAGTGGTGGTGTTAAAGATGCCAGCGACATTGAAGCACTCATTGCGACTAAAGAAATTGATGGTGTCATTATAGGAAAAGCATACTATGAGGGACGCTTAGATCTCGAAAAGATGTTTAAACTGCTTGATTAATAGTAAAGAAAACAAAAATTCGCTATTATTAGAGACAAATTTGCAAATTATTGAAAAGGATTTCCATTGAAATTACTTGTTGTTGATGACAGCTCTACAATGCGTCGTATTATTAAAAATACTTTAGCTCGTCTTGGATATAAAGATGTCTTAGAGGGTGCTGATGGTGTCGAAGGTTGGGCTCAAATGGATGCAAATCCAGATATTGACATGCTCATTACAGACTGGAATATGCCAGAGATGAATGGTCTTGAACTCGTACAAAAAGTACGTGCAGATGAGCGTTTTGTAGATACCCCTATTATTATGGTTACAACAGAAGGTGGAAAAGCAGAAGTCATTACTGCACTCAAAGCTGGTGTAAATAACTATATAGTAAAACCATTTACACCGCAAGTACTTAAAGAAAAGCTAGGTGCTGTTATGGGTGTTGCTGAGTAATGCAGCAACACTACTTTGAGTTAGTAGTCAAAGTCTCCTCGCACCATGCACTTTTTTCCGATTTTTTATCAGACACCCTGCCTCTTGGTTTTGAAGAGACAGATGATGGATTTATCGTTCGGAGTGAAGATGATTTAGAAACAATCATTTGGGGCTTAGAACAGTTTAATGAGGCCTTGCAAAAAGCACTCTCTACAAACATAGAACTTGAGTGCACACAGACAAAAAAAGAGAATAGTGACTGGGTAAAAAAATACCAACAGAGTATAGAACCTATCGAAATAGAGCAGTTTTATATTCATCCAACGTGGAATGAACCTAAGGCAAATCGTATCAATATTGCTATTGACCCTGCCCTTGCATTTGGAACAGGACACCATCCAACTACAGCTTCTTGTCTCAAAGCAATTGCACACTATGTCAAAGAAGAAGATACCCTCCTTGATGTGGGCTGTGGCAGTGGAATTTTAGCTATGGCAGCAATGCAACTTGGTGCACGTGTTGATGCTTGTGACACAGACCCTGTCTCTGTAAAAAATGCACAAGAAAATGCACAACTCAATGGCTTAACATTTGCAAATATTTGGGAAGGATCTTCTAACAAAACGCAAGAGCAATACAATGTGGTTGTCGCCAATATTGTTGCAGATGTTTTAACTTTTATTGCCAATGACTTAAAAAAAGCATTAAAAAACAGTGGTATCTTGATTTTATCAGGCATACTCAATCAATATGAAGATAAAGTTCTATCTTACTATAAAAATTTAACCCTACTCGAGCGAATTCCACAAGAAGAGTGGATTACTTTAGTTTTAAAAAAAGAAGAGAAATAAATGGCACAAAACAAACAAAATAATAATAACAACAATAACAATAACTTTTTCAATCAAAACCCACTTATAACATTTGCAATCTTTTCCGTCGTAGTGATTTTACTTTTTAAGGTAGTTGTCGGTAATGGGGCAGGAGCAGATCTTGCAATGCAATCAAATACAAGTAGAATCAAGCAAGTGAGCTACTCTGAGCTCAAGGCACTTGTTGCTGCAAAAAGTGTAAGCAAGGTTGAAATAGGACAAAGTTACATCAAAGCAAAAGCAAATGATGGCACACTCTACACAACACGCATTGTCCGTGGTGACACTTCTTTGGTCCAAGAGCTCGATAAACAAGGCATTGATTATGGTGGTTTTAGTGAAACAAACTGGTTTACCGAGATGTTTGGCTGGTTATTTCCTTTTCTTATTATCATTGGTCTATGGATGTTTTTTGCTGGACGTATGCAAAAAAGTATGGGTGGCGGTCTCCTTGGTATGGGTCAATCTAAAAAAATGGTAAACTCTGAAAAACCCGATACCAAGTTTGATGATGTTGCAGGTGTTGAAGAGGCAAAAGAAGAGGTGCAAGAGATTGTAGACTTTTTAAAATATCCTGGTCGTTATGTAGAAATAGGAGCAAAAATTCCTAAAGGAGTTTTACTTGTAGGCTCTCCTGGTACAGGGAAAACACTCCTTGCCAAAGCTGTTGCTGGGGAAGCGGAAGTGCCATTTTTCTCCGTAAGTGGTTCGAGTTTTATAGAGATGTTTGTCGGTGTTGGTGCTGCTCGTGTGCGTGACCTTTTTGAACAGGCAAAAAAAGATGCACCAAGCATCATCTTTATCGATGAAATTGATGCTATCGGAAAAAGCCGTGCTGCAGGTGCCAACATGGGTGGCAATGACGAACGTGAACAGACACTCAACCAACTGCTGGCTGAGATGGATGGTTTTGGTACCGATACACCGGTGATTGTCCTTGCTGCAACCAACAGACCAGAAATTCTCGATGCGGCACTCATGCGACCAGGGCGTTTTGATAGACAAGTACTTGTAGATAAACCCGACTTTGAAGGACGTGTTAAAATTCTGAATGTCCATATGAAAAATGTCAAAATGGATGCAGATGTGGATGTTGAAGAGGTCGCACGCTTAACCGCAGGACTCGCAGGCGCTGATTTAGCCAATGTCATTAATGAAGCAGCACTCTTAGCAGGGAGAAAAAGTCAAAAAACAGTCAAACAAAAAGATTTGTTTGAATCTGTTGAGCGTGCAATCGCTGGACTTGCAAAAAAATCTCGCCGTATTAACCCAAAAGAGAAAAAAATTGTTGCTTATCATGAAAGTGGGCATGCTCTTTTAGCTGAAACAACAAGAGGAGCAAAAAAAGTCTCAAAAGTTTCCATCGTTCCGCGTGGACTTGCTGCTCTTGGCTATACACTCAATAAACCAGAAGAAGATAAATTTATGATGCAACTGCATGAACTCTGGGCGGAAGTAGATGTTCTTCTTGGTGGTCGTGCGGCTGAGCAAGTTTTTATTGGAGAGATTTCAACAGGTGCTGGCAATGACCTTGAGCGTGCAACTGACATCATCAAATCAATGGTGCAAACCTATGGTATGAGTGACATTGCAGGGCTTATGGTTCTTGAAAAATCACGTCAATCTTTCTTAGGTGGCGGAGTGCAAGCAAGCCGTGAATATAGTGAAAAAATGGCTGAAAATATGGATGAGTTTATCAAAGCTTCACTCAGTGAACATTATGATATGGTCATCGCAAGACTTGAAGAGTACAGGGATGCCATCGAATCAATGGTAGCACTCTTGTATAAAAAAGAGAATATCACAGGTGAAGAGGTTCGAGAAATTATTATCAAATTTGAAAAAGAACATGGCATAGACTCGAAAGTTGAGGAAGTCTCTGAAACTATAGAAGAAGAGCTCAAAGTTGATGCAACAATGGCAGACAATGAAAAATAATCTCTTTCCAATCTCCAAGAATGGCTTTCAATATATTTTATATGCCTTTATTGCTTCGATTGTTTTTGCAATTTTAGATTTAGAGTTTTTCTCTTTTCTCTCCTTTGTTCTAATTTTTGCACTCGTTTACTTTTTTAGAAATCCTGAGCGAGAAATTTCAATCTTTGATGCAGGGAGTGTCGTCTCTCCTGTAGATGGAGAAGTTATTTCCATAGAGGAGTTGTCACAATCTGAATATGGCTATAAAGTAGTAGTAAAAAGTGGCTATATGGATACTGGTGTACTTCGTGCTCCATGTGATGGCTATATCACAAAGGTAGCACTTCAAAATGGTGCGAGGCTCTCTTTTTCTACACCTACAGCACAAGCCTTAAATGCACAACTTGAGTTGCTTTTTAAAAATGAAAAGTACAACACAGTAAAAGTAAAACATATACTCACACGAAGTTTTGCACCCTTAGCACTGAGTATTTTCCAATCACAAAGTATTCGCCAATCCTCACGTTATGGCTTTATGCTTAAAGGTTATACAGAAATATATATTCCAAATAATTTCCGTCTCAATATTCACAAAGGAAATAGGCTCAAAGCTTCTCAAAGTTTGCTAGGATTTTTTATAGCTATTCCTTAAAAAGCAAATCTTCATAAAAAGTTCATAATCTTTTGATACAATTAAATCATTAATTATCTAGTGGAGGAAAAGATGTTTCATACTGCGATTCAAGCTTTAAAGTACAATAAACTCAAAACTTTTCTTATCTACTTGAGTTTAACTTTTTCTATTGCTTCTATCTTTCTCATCAGTTCCATTGCACATGGCATCATTGGAATGTATAGCACTATGCTTCAAAATGATGGCAATATCATTGTCACACAAAAGAAAATTGCCGATACTTTTTTCTCAAATGTTGATATTCATCTCCTTGATGCTATTAATAAACTCGATAATGTCTCTTCCGCTTCAGGCATGATTTTAGGAGCTTCTCCTGTTGCCTCTTTACCTATTGTTGCCATTTATGGTGTCACACAAAATCGTTTTAAAAACTATAAACTCCTCAAAGACCACTACCCTGCTCTTGGAGAAGCCCTTGTTGGTGCTTCTATTTACCAAAAATTACAAGACAAAAAGAGTATTCAAATTGCCAATAAAACTTTTAAAATCTCTGGTGTTTTCACAAGTGATATAGGCTTTGAAAATGGAGGCATTGTTCTCAACATCAAAGATGCTGGCACTATTTTTAACAAAAGTGCTTCCATCTTACTTATCAACACTAAGCTCAATGCAGACATCCAAACAATTATCAAAAACATCAAAAAACTTGATGCAAACATCGATGTCAAATCAACACAAAATTTTGTAAAAAATTACAATCAATTTAAGATTATTGAAACTTCAGCCCATGTTATTTCCCTTTTAGCCTTTATTATGGGGCTTATCAGTGTAGTGAGTATCATGAGCATTACTGTGCATCAAAGACAAAACGAATTTGGTATCAAACGAGCATTGGGTATTTCTATGCAAAAAGTTATTTTCTCTTTACTCAGTGAAAGCCTTCTCTTAGCCTTTGTAAGTTTTTTCAGTGCTGCTCTGCTTGCACAAACACTTCTTAGTATCATCAAAGAGATTCCACAACTCCAAGGCTATGTCAATGGAAGCATCTCTTTGGAACTTTTTTTATGGATTTTTCTCACCTCACTTGCGATGACACTTTTAGGCTCTATTTTACCTGCCTTCAAAGCGGCAAAGACAGATCCTATCTTACTCATTCAAGGAAATTTTTCATGATAAGTGCTATAAACATTTCACACCGTTATCAAAATGACCTTGTCTTACACAATATCTCCCTACATATTTTCAAAGGAGAGTTTGTTGTCTTTACAGGTGAGAGTGGTAGTGGGAAATCTACCCTACTCTCCATTCTCTCAACACTTTTAACACCAAGTGAAGGGAGTTTACTCTTTTTAGGAAAAAGAGTAGAAGATATTGCAAATATTGATACCTTTCGAAAAGAAAACATTGGTTTTATTTTTCAATTTCATTATCTCATTGAGTATCTCACACTAAGAGAAAACCTCACAATCGCCAATGAAAAAGTTACAAATACAGACATTCATACACTCACCCAAAGACTTGGAATTACAGAACTTTTAGACAAATACCCTAATGAAATCTCTGGAGGTGAGAGACAACGTGTGGCAATAGCCCGCGCACTCATTAACAAGCCAAAAGTCATCTTTGCAGATGAAGCCACAGGAAATTTAGATTCACAAAATTCTCGTATTGTCTTTGAACTTTTTCAAGAACTTGCACAAGAAGGAACAACTATTATTGCAACAACACATAACAAAAAACTCGCAAAATTTGCAGATACACGCTACGAGGTTACCGATGGACAACTTTAATACTTTTATACACAGACATTTTATGTACTCTGTAAATTTTTTACTTTTAGGCATTTTCTTTGGGTTTATCTACTCCATTAATCTTTTAGGTTATTTTATAGATGCCCCTACTTTAAACCCCTACAACATGCGAGCCCTGCATATCTCGCTTATGCTCTATGGGTTTATTACACTCATGCTCTCCATGTTACCTTTTTTACTCATCAACAAAGAGGTAGGCAGCTCAAAAGAGGGTTTGCATTTTCTCAATCTCTTTTTTATATTTTGGTATATATTTTTAGTTTTTATGGTGGTTTCACTCCTTTTTGGCAATCATCGAGGCCTCGCATTTTATGATTTTAATTATATTCTTAACTTTATTCTTGCGTTTGCAGGACTCTTTTATGCCATTGCTCTGTATAAATTTATCCGCCTCTACAAAAGCATTCCTTTGTGGGTCAAAGTCTCTTTTCGTATTGTACTCATCTCGCCGATTGCTTTGCTTATTCTCATGAATCCTATCATTGGTCAAGTGGAGCGAACTGTCACAGGTCCTCATGGAGACAACACTTTAGGCATGAGTTTTGCCCTCATTCCACTCTACTACCTCATTATTAAACTACTCAATACAAAAGAGTTTACTCCAAGATGGAACATCCTCTGGATTATCCCTCTTATTTACTATATTGGGACTGTTTTGTACCGTACTTTCATAGCTGATCTCACCTATAATGAAGAGTGGGTCGCACAGTACATGACACTTTTATATATTCCTATTCTCTACCGTTGGTACAAAGATTCCGATAGCACGGGTTTTGCAAGAAAAGCCCTGCTGACTTCCATTCTTGGATTTTTATTTGTTGATATAGAGGGCAATATTCTTTTTATTCCCTCTATCCGTTGGGTTTTTCACAGAAATGATTTGGTTGTTGCCCATTCACACATTGCCCTTGGAATTGGGGTCTTTTTTATGGTGATTGCTATGTTTTCTCAACACATACAAAGCCTGCATAAAAAATCTTTTTTTAATCTTTTTGTGGGTGGACTTGTTGGTATTTTCTTTGTTTTAACCCTCAGTGGTTTTGTGCAAACAGATATGCTGCATTTTACAACTACACAAACAATGTGGCACTGGAGAACTTTTTTTGGCATTTTTGTCTTAGCCAGTATTTTTCCACTTATACAGTGGAAAAAACACTATACAAAACAAGAACTTTATAATCTTTTTGGATTTTTCAATGATGGAGTGGGTGGCATTATTTTACTCCTCCTCGGTTCTTTTCTCTATAAAAAACTTGGATTTCATTTCGATAGTAGCTACAGTTATGTTGTTTTTGCATTTGTAAGTATGACCGGGATGATTCATTTTCTTGCCCTTTACTATAAAGACCATAGTGCTATTTTAACTTTCGTCACAGCAGTGATTCGCATGAGTATCAGCAGTATCTTTTTTGCACTTTATGTGACACACTCGCTTGGTATTGAAGCAGCTTTGATTGCCCTTTTTGATTTTACTTATGCAAGTATCTATTTTATCTTTTTTCATAAGGAGGAAATATTATGAGACAGATGGCACTGATCCTTTTTGTAGGATTTGAACTCTCTTACTATTTACTAATTATTCAAACAGGAGTTACGGAGTACTTACACTCTGACTTAATCCGTATTGCTCCTCTTGCGTTTGGTGGTATTTTGGGTTCTTTTTTTATCTCTTTTTTAAAAAATCAGACAAAAAACACAATCACCCTCATACTTCTTATACAGTTGCTTATCAGTTACTTTTACCCAAACCTCTCTGGGCTCATGCTTTTTATACTTGGGCTAAGTGCAGGAGCCATTGCTCCTTTAATGCTTCAAATGCTTAAAAGAGCTTCACTTGTTGGACTGGGTGCAAGTCTTGGACTCTCTTACAGTCTCTCTACTGCACTTTTTAATTTTGATGTCAGTGCAAGAGGCACCCTTGCCCTTGCTCTTACTGCACTGGTCTTACTCACTTCTCGATTTTTACCAAAAGAAGCAAAGAAAAGTGCATTCCAAGGCGAGCACTCTTTGCTTGTGATGTCTTTATGGATATTTTTAGACTCTGCACTTTTTGAAACACTCTCACGAGATACCTTTATCCCCATTTGGCGTTTAGATATGAGTGCCGAGATTATTTTCTTTCATCTTTTAGGCATTGTTTTAGCCCTTACACTCAAAGTCTCTCAAAGAAACAGAGAAATAGTGACATTTTCGCTCTTTGCTTTGAGTTATTTTCTCTATTTTACCAAAGAGGCACTGCTTTTAGCAGCTATTTACCCTCTTGTAATTTCATATTACAATGTGCTTATTTTACAAACATTACGACAAAAGGAGTTCAAAACCATTAGTATTTCTATGATTTTTATCGCTTGGATCGCTTCAGGTGCAGGATTGTTTGTTGCACTACAAAACGCAACATTTATCATGCCAATTTTTATTATCTTCATGCTTGCAAGATATATTTACACAACATTTTTAAAGGATTACCAATGTTTAAATTATTCATCATAGCCCTCACATCAACACTCTTAAGTGCAGGGGCACTCACATTTACCCAGGGAACTATCAAAGCACATACAGAAGTTTTTGGTGATAGCGGTATCGACCCATTTACCACACAAATCACCTCTGATTTAACACTTGGCACAGACCCGACACAGCTGCGTGGAACCATCAGTGTACCAAGTATAAGTTTAAAAAGTGAAAATGAGGGACGAGATGAACACATGCACGAAGCAATGCATTGTGATACACAAAAACAGATTACAGTGCACATCAATAGTGTTAAAAAACTCCAAAACAACTACCAAATCGCTGCCGATTTAACACTCAATGGAGTAAACAAAAAAATTGTCTCTCTTGCAAATATCAAAGAAGATGCTGGCTCACTTGTACTCGATGGAAACTTCACTATCAAGATGACTGATTACAACATAGAACAACCCTCTATGCTCTTTTTTACAGTTCGTGATGCAGTAGATGTACATTATAACTTAGAATATAAAAAATAATATGCATTATATATTTTTAATCTTACTCTTGTTAGGTTCATTAGATGCAAATGATTTTGCAAAAAATGAGCCAATACAAGCATTTACTCTTCTTGATCAGTTTGAAAAACCACATACTGTAGATAGTCATATAAAAACCATTATTATAAGTTTTGAAAAATCAACAGGGGCAGATATGAATGCATTTTTAAATGCACATCAGCCAGACTATTTACAAAAACATCGAGCTGTTTTTATTGCCAATATTTCAGAAATGCCCTCTTTGATTACAAAACTTTTTGCTATGCCAAAAATGAGAAAATATAAACATACCATTTTGATTATCAATGATGAAGAGAACCATCAATTTGCATATCAAGAAGATAAAATCACAATTTATAAAATTGAGGATGGTAAGGTAAAGTCCATTCATTTTGTCAATACTTCAAAAGAAGTAGAAAAACAATTATAATATGGAAATCCCTCCAATTACAACTCTCAATGTGCCTATAAACCATCCTTCTTTGGATGGTTTTTCTCTTTTACACTTAAGTGATTTGCATATCAACAAAAAGACAAGTTTCGAGTATATGCAAGCACTTGTAAACAAATGCAAAGAGGTTGATTGTGAATGTATTATCATCACTGGCGATATTATTGACACACAAGTAAAGTTTATTACTCCACAACTCCACATTCTCAATCAACTTTCAAATGTTTACTATATCAGTGGCAATCATGACATTTTTTATGGTTTACATGCACTCAAAAAAGTCTTAGATAATTTTACTTTTTTAGATAATGCTTTAGCAAAAATTCGCTTTAAAAATAGAGATATTTATATGGTAGGTTTAGCAGATAGATTCTCAAAATTTTTTCATGTCAAAAGAGATGTTGAAAAAGTACTCCAACTTGCAAAAAACAAAGAGCCACTTCTATTTTTAGCCCATCAACCCAAAGATTATAAAATTGCCTTACAAACAAAAGCTTCACTTCTTTTATGCGGTCACACCCATGGCGGACAAATTTGGCCTTTTCACTACCTCGTACGACTTGTGCAACCCTACCTCAGTGGTTTACACTACAAAAACAAGATGGCAATCTATGTCAATTCAGGCTTAGGAACATGGG
>WFQD01000385.1 GCA_015487265.1 Sulfurimonas sp.
CTTCATTGTACAAAGAAAAGAGCAGATAATTTTTCACACTTAGCTCGGTTTGTAACTCCTCTGGTTCATAAACATCTAAATCAAAATTATGAATCTGTTGCATCATTATCTTCTGTCATTATTATGAAATATATCGACTTTGGGTGCTGATTCTTCCGGTTTCAACTTCACTTCACGTTTCTCTTCAACTAATTCAAATGCTTTTTTGTTGTACTCTTCTTGTACCTTTGCAAGCATGCCCAAGGCTCTTTGTAATTTTGAAAGTTCTTCACTCTTGTCAATGACATAGGGTGTTAGAATAACAACCAAATTATCTTGCTCATTCGTTTTAGAAGTTGATGAAAAAAGCGCATCTCCGATCAAAGGAAGATCTCCAAGTAAAGGTACTTTACTTTTAGAATCACGCTCATAACTTTTCACAAGTCCTCCGATGATGATACTTTCACCATTACGTAAAATTGCTTGTGTTTTTACCTCTTGTTTAGAAGTTACAGGCTGTCCTGTTGCGTTTTTACTTCCATCATCAAGTATATTTTCTAAAATAGATTCCACGTCCAAAGTAACCTTTTCTTTTGAAGAAACTCTCGGTTTTATCTTGAGTGTAAGACCTATATCTTCACGTTTAAAGCTGCTTGTAACACCATTAAGTCCAGATGTTGTCGTGACTGTTCCTGTTGAAACTGAAATCGTTTTTCCAACATAAATGGATGATTCCTTGTTGTTCACACAAAGAATTGAAGGATTGGAAATGGATTTCGATGCGCCGTGAATCTGTAAAAAATCCAATGTCGCTCCAAGAGCGAATGCACTCCCAACATTCGATCCGATATTGCCTAGATAATCAAGCACCTTTGTTGTAGCAAGTGTCGTCAATTCAGTAGAGCCAAAATTGGCACTCATAGCATAGAGTCCGGAAGAGGAGACATCACCTCCTGCGAAGCCATATTTAATTCCAATGTCTGATGACTTATTCTTGTTGATCTCAACAATTTTAGCCTGAACATAGACCTGATATTTTTCTTTGTCAAGTTCATCAACAACAAGTTTCAAAGCTTTTAATATCATAGGATCACCAATAGCAATAATAGCATTAATATCAGCATTCATGGCAACATTTGGTTTTAAAGAGGGGTCAGAATATGTCTGCTTTGCAATAATATCATTGAGCGTTTGCAAAACTTCTTTTGCATCAGAGTTTTTTAATTCAAATATTTCAAGTTTTTTATTAACATGTGATTCAACATCCATTTCATGGATCAGTTTCTCAACTTTACGAACATTTTTCTTAATACCAACGACAATGAGACCATTTGTATTTTCATCATAAAGCACTTTAACCGTCTCAGATTTGACTGTTGCATTAAAGATAGACTTGATAATATCATTGAGCTTCATCTGCAATTTTTTTGCATCTGTATGTTTAATTGGAATTATTTTCACTACAAATGCCTGTTTTTTCTCCAAATCTGCAATAACTTTGCGTATTGTCTTGATATTATTTGGATAATCTGTAATAAGCAGTGTATTACTCTCTTTCATCGTTATAAGCTTCGCAGCTTTTGAAATAAGATAACGAATTTTAGCAGCAACGACATCCACATTTTCATTCTTGATCTTAATTGCTTGTGTCACCATAAATGCACCACTCAGCTTTTTACCGTCTTGCACTATTTTAGCATTGTGTCGTGCTCCATCAACAGCACGTACAACTTCGTATAAAGAACCCTTCGGAATAATCGTATAGCCTTTTGATTCTAATACAGAAACAAGAATTTCCATCAATTCATCATCATACACAGGTGTTGTACTGATGAAGTTGACCGTTCCGTTTATCTTGTTGTTTATAAGAATATTTTTATGTGTGATTTTAGAGACCAGCTTAATAAAATCCATAATTTGAAGATTTGAAAAATTTATATTAACCTGTTCCCTTGCCTGTAAACTCATTACAAGCAAAAGCATTAATAATATCGTTCTAATTGATTTCATAGATTATTTCCTTTTGTATGTTTCCTCTTCTGATAACTAATGAAAGGCTTGAAAGTCTTCCTAAGTTTTGAAAAATATTTATAATGTCATTATATGATTTTAACACAACATTATTTGCTTTTATAATCACATCTCCAACTTGTAGGCCTAAAGCTGCCAATTTGGAACCTTTTCTCAATCGTGTAACCTTAAAACCTCTAAAAGAACCATTTTTTCCAAGTTCTTGTATAGATATGTCTTTCCATAGTTTTTGAGGATTTTTTTTGTAAGCATTTATATCAACTCTTGAAACTCTTGTGTTCTGCTGTATGTTTGAAGAGGAAGAAGTCTGTTTACGCATAACATTATCAGGTAAAAGTGCTGTTTTTAGCGCCAACTTATACTCTTTTTGCCCTTTGACAAACAGGGCATAGTTCAAAAAAACTCCTTTGAGTGTATAGCCTTTGTAGTTCTCACCAATGGAGAGGATCGTTGTCTGTTTTGGATTTGTTTTTGGTGCAATGATTGCATACCCGTAATGACTGTTTCCATACAAACCTTTTAAAATAAGAGTGTGAAGATTCAGTGCATTTTCTGTTTTTACATGCCCCATAGAAGATGCTCGCTTTTCTACTTGCAGCATATTTTTAAAATTCACATGCATATAAGGCATATGCAGTGACTCTCTGAGCTCCGTATCTATTCCATTTTGTGGTAGGAAAAACAAAGCGATGAGGCTCAAGAACTTTGCTGTAACAAACAAAAGCAGCAAGTTGATGAAAATTGTAAAATATTTACTACTAGAGTGATTTTTCATAGGAATACACTCCATCTTTTGATTTTTTAAAGAGACGCAAAGAAGATCGAAATTGCTGCTGCATACGAGCTGATGGATGCAATTCAACAATTAGTTTTCTCTCTGACAACAAATAAGAAAGCCTTGCCTCACCAAAGTCACCTTTGACTTCTGCTTTAATTGTAAGAGGATGCAAAAGTGAATACAATATATGTGCAGATACTATCTTTGAAGGCATAAAATTGTTAACAATACCAACAAGTTTGACATCTTCTATGCTAATAGTATTATAAAAACCTAAGATCAAGATCTTTGTCTGTGCAAGCTCTGCTGCCTTAACACCTTCATATACAATATTCATATGCTCTACTTCCAAAGAGAAGAGTCTCTCATGTATACTTCCTGGGAGGAGTTTTACTTTATATGCCGATGCTAGCTCTTCTGTTTTATACAATACATTCGTTTTAGGAAATGTTACATAGAGCATAAGGATAAAAAAGAAAAAATATGCCAAAAACTTCAAAACTCTTACCATACTATCTCCAAATACAGAGATGCAGTTCTCTCATCTATTTTTTGAATCTCTAATTTTTGAATTCTATAGGCACCATTAAAAATCCTCGATAGGAATAAATTCAACGCAGACAGAGAGATTGATGGAGAGCTGATAACAAAAATATTTTTATTCTGCTTTACGTGTAGATTTGCTTTTTTTACAAAAGAGGGCATGAGTATATGTTTGAGCGATTTTTTGTTTTTTTCACTATAAAGCTTTTTATATGCTGCAGTTTTTTGGGCTAGCTCTTTACTTTGTAAAAAAAGTTCTTTCTCTTGTGTAAGTTCATCTTTTGTTCTGTGTACCTGAACAAATAAAAAAAGGACAAGCACGAAAAGTAAAGCGATTATATGCAGTGGATTTATTTTATTCATAATCTCATCTCCACCTCTAAATTCCCATTTTTAAAACTTACTTCATAAGGTATTTTCTTTTTAAAAAAAGGCGCTAAAATTCTTTTTTCTTCTCCTTGTTTTACATGTGAAATAACGGCTTTAAGCTTACCGTTGGCGTAGATAACACTCTGGATCTTTTGATCTTTCTTGAGCGGTATTTGCAACAACTGTGCAATATCCTCACGCAAGGCTCTTTGCTGTTTATCTATGGTCTCATAGTGCTTCAGTATCGATCTGTTTTGCATCATAGTCGGCTGAAGTCCATACTTTGAAAAAACTTTTGCTCTTGCATCTGAAACCTTTGCTTTCTCTTGCATATAAAACCATGCTTCTGCGCCAAAAAGCAGTACCAAAAGAGACAAAACTGCAATGAGCTTATAGAGAACTTTACTTTCGACAAATTGATTGAACTGCTGCAGTTTTATGCTTTTGTTAGAGAGCTTGAACGTTTCTACATCCAACTCCTCAGAACTTTCAAACCATGCCCTCGGCAGTAAAACGACCACACCATCTTTGACCTGCAGCACTTCTGTCTCATTGACGCAGTAAACACCTTCAAAACTATCTAATTCAGACTGTGCAAAGTGAATCGAAGCAATCACTTGAGAAGGAATGTTTTTCTCTTGTAAAAGTGCAAGTATCTTTTTGTCATCGTATGCGAAAACAAAAAAGTCTTCTTCTTTTTTATAAACGTAGTAGCTGTAATGTACATCTTCAGGAATGCTCTCCTCAAAGAGTGTATGCGCAAGCTTTTTAACGTCTCTTACATGCTTGAGAGGAAGTGAAATTTTTTTAACCCAATAGAGATGCGGAGAGAGAATAAATCTATACTTAAATGATGTATCTATAGTGACATCACTTGTTGCATCCAAATAAACAATCTGAGATTCTTGTTTAAATTTCAAGGACAAAATTGCTTCCTTTCTTTAAGTTAACATCATAGTCAAAACTCATTTTTCCAAACTGTTTATCTCTTTGTATTGTTATTTCTACATGCAAATAGGGTTCAAAAAAACTTGTTCGAAATTTCGAAAGTGCCGTTTTTTCATTTGCATCGAGATGCAGGTCTTCTAAAGATTTAAACGGTTTTGGCAGACTATAGATCATATCTGCCCGATCCCTTGTCGTACCCAACAGCAGCATTAAAACTTCAGGAGTCGCATAGTTAAGATCAACAGCCTCACTTCTCTCTTTGGAAAAGCGAAATAACTTTTCAAACGCAATATTATTGATATTCTCATCATTATATTCATGAAGATAAAAATCATTAATAATGTCAAGGTGTTTTTTTGATGCAATATATTCTCGAAAGAGGTATGGATTTTCATCAAAAATAACACTATTGTAGCTATTATACTGCTTTTTTTCTTGATTTATTCTCATACAGTCTTTTAAAACATCGACATAATCGCTACTGAGCATCATCCTAGAAAAATACTCCTGCAGAGCAGCTTCATTTTTTTTATCGAGTTCATTAATGTTAAATCGTTTACGAGCACTACTAAGAACAAGCGTTACTTTGCCCGATGAAAGTTGCAAAGGAATTGTTTGTGCTGTTGATAAAAAGAGATACAGATCATCTATAGATTTGTCTTTTACTATGGTTTGCAACTCCTGAGAATTTTTCAAAATTTTCAAAACATCTTCTAAGATCATACTGTTTTGATAGAGCATTTTCTCTTTTTGCACGATGCGTGAGGCATTTTTTACCTGCATCAGATTGTAACCGATAGCCACACTAATGACGATGACAAACATCAAGGTAATGAGAAGTGCAATGCCTCTACGTGAAGAAGGATGTGCCATTTTAGTGAATACTCATAGAAAAGATTGGCAGCAGCATCGCAGAGACAATAAAGCCGATACTACCACCCACAAAGAGCATTAAAGAAGGTTCAAGCAGTGTCAGCAGCATAGCGATTTTGTCTCGATTCTCTTCAAAATAGAGCTCAGAGATGTTATGCAGTACCGATTCTAGCTGTGATGTCTCTTCTCCGAGTGCAA
>WFQD01000386.1 GCA_015487265.1 Sulfurimonas sp.
ATTTCTGTTTGAACCGCTGTGTCAAGTGCAGTTTGTGTATCAGTTGTGCTTCCTACTCCAGTTGTATCTTGCACATCTTCGCCTGCATCTTTGGCTGCGTTTGTATACGTATCTTTTGCATCTTTGGCTGTCTCTATTGCTGTATCGGCTGCATCTATGGCGTTTTGTGCAGTTTGGATGTCGGCTGTGCTTGGGTTATTGTTAGCGGCAAGTTTTTCTACGGCTTTCTCTGCATCGGCTATTGCTTCGTTTGCTGTGTCGGCTGCGTTGTTGGCACTTGTAAGGAGATCATCTACAATAACATCACTTGCCTCTTCTGCATCTACCACAGAGGAGAGAGTATCAGCTACACTTTCTCTTGCGTTATCTAGTGTTGCTTCAGCATCACTCGTATCTACAGTTTCATTTGCTGCATCTGCAGATATGTTGAGTCTGTTGATTGCAGATGCCAATTTATCGGCAAGTTCACTTGCTTGACTTGCGGCTTGGCTGGCTAGTGTTTGTGCATCATCTACTGCACCTAAATTTTCAGGTGTTGGATGAGCCTCTGCTTCTTTGGAAGCTTCTTCTAAGTTTGCCTTTGCATCATTTGCATCTTGTATCGCACTCCTTGTATCATCTTGTAATGCGTTTACATTCTCTTGCATATCGGCAATTGTACTATCGCTAGAAGCTTCACTCTCTGTTGCTGTTTCACTAGCAGTTGCAGCAGCATCATGTGCATTGCTCACGGCATTTGTTGCACTATCTGTATTTATATCTCTGCCAAGTTTTGTTGCGATTGTATTGAGAGTATCCATTCCCTCTTGAAGTGTATTGGCTGCATCTGTAACTTCTGCTGCTGCATCACTTGCAAGTGCTTGTGCTTTTTCTGCTGCAGCTAAATTTTCTGGTGTAGGATTTTCACTTGCTAAATCAGCAGCATTTTGTGCACTGTTTGCAGCTGTAATTGCATTTTGGCTTGCTTCATTTGCGGCTTTTATTAAAGTGTCTATTGCTAATAATGTATCATTTAAATCAGATTCTAGTGCTAGTTTTACAGTATCTACTGCTTCTTGAGTCGCATCATCCGTTGGGATGTCTGTACTTGAATTGACACCTTTTTCAGCCACTTGTGCATTAACATCAACACCACTATTATCAATCTCTTCAAAGTCTTCTTCTATATCAGCACTCGACTCAACAATATCCTCTCCTGCTGATGTTTCTTCTTCATCAGTATTATTTGTATCATCGACCGTTTCATTCATACTTTGCACTTCATCGAGCATCGCATCAATAGAGTCTTCATCACTTATTGTATCTGTCGTGTCAAATGCAGTTTCACTGAGTGAGGCATCAAAAAGTTGTGCTTCACTACCGAGTAAGACAATATCTGTCCCATCGACTGTTGTTGTGATAATACTACTTAATGAACCGTTAGATTTATCACCCAATATAAGTTCACCCTCGTGAATTTCATCACCTTTTGAGAGTTTTCTAAAAGAACCATCTGTTCCTTTGACATAAAAAGTTCCATCGACACTTGCGACTCTTGAGATAATTGCTGACATAATAGACTCCTGACATAGTTATATTATGTCAATTGTATATCTCTTTTGAAATCTTATCTATTGTACCAAGGTACGATATAAGATAAATTTAGGGCACCTCTAAAAACCCTAGTACCTCTCAGAGGGAAGAAAAAAAGATGAGATTGTGCAAAATCTTTTATGAGTCATAGCTGCGCTATGGCGATGAAAAGTTTTGTGCAAGGTCGCTTTTTTTATCCCTCCCTTCGGGTAACACAGAGGAGCCTACACTCATCCTTACTCTTTTTCACCTTAGCTATGGCTAGGGTTTCAAAAGAGTGCCTTGATTGTAAACTCCTCTGTGTTACTGAGAGGTACTAGGGTTTTTAGAGATGCCCTTTATTTTCTGTAGGCTTTTATGGCTGTGTATGCTTCGTTAATTTGTTGCGATTTCTCTTCGTAAGCTTTGATGGTTTCTTCGGAGAGATCCTTACTTGCATTGGAATCATAATGGTACTCTTTCATCAATTTTCTGTAGCTTTTTTTGATGGTATCCATATCATCATCTTTACTGCAACCCAAAATCTCATAATAGCTCTCAATCTTATTAAACTGTTTAAATCGTTCATAATTAAAAGAGTTTTTTCTCTGCTGTTTATACTCTGCATATGTTCTGTTTGCTATAAGTGTAAGCCCAATAATCAAAAAGAAATTAAAAGGAAAAAATAAAATCCTTGGAGCAAAAAAGAGTAGTAACACCCCTATAAATATACTCCCAAAACAAACCCCCAACCACATAATTTCTAAACCAATACCTAATGCGATAAAGGCTATTCCTAAGATTTTTTTCATATTTTCCTCTTACACTATTTGTTTAAAATAATAAATTATTGCTACAATCCACACCAACATAATCATACTATGCTTAATTAAAAATGATGCTTTACTTATTTTATGTCTAAATATTGCCATGCTTAATGTTGCTCCTAAAAAACCACCAATGAGGGCAAAAGTATGTAACTCTCTTTCTGAAATGCGTTGTTTTTGTTTGATGGCGAAGTATTTATCGAGTGCATAAACTATAAAAGCCAAAAAATTTATAAAAACAAACATGGCTAAAACAACTTCTTTCATGAAACTTTTTTTCTCAAACTCCAGACAATAAGTCCAAAACCAAACACTAAAAAAGGTATGCTCAAATCTTGCCCTGTACTCAATGCTATCTCATGGGTGTATGCGGCTTGCTTTACTTTGACAAATTCTACTAAAAATCTTACGGTGAAAATCAGGACTAAAAAGAGACCAAATAAAAAACCTTTTCGATCGACAAGACTCTTTTTAGTTTTGTATATATATGTAAGCACAAGAAAAATAATAAGATATGAAAACCCTTCATAGAGTTGTGCTGGATGACGTGGGAGGTTATCTACTCTTGAGAAAATAATTGCCCAAGGTACTTCTGTCGGTTTACCTAAAATCTCGGAGTTCATAAAGTTTCCCATACGGACAAAAAAACCAAAAAGAGCTGTAGGAATGGCGACTCTGTCGAGTAACCATAAGAAGTTTACTTTGTACTTTCTCACATAGAGCCAGAGTGCTAAGATGACCCCTGCCCCACCACCGTGAGAAGCTAAACCGCCTTCCCAAACTGCGATGATTTTCCAAGGGTTTGCCAAGTAGTATGAAGGGTCATAAAAAAAGCAGTGTCCGAGTCTCGCACCCACGACTATCCCGATGACGATGTAGAGAAACATACTTTCAAGTTCCTCTTCATCTTTTCCCTCTTTTTTATAAACCCACTTCATATATTGCAACCCTGAGAGAATTGCGGTCGCAAAAAGAATGCCATACCAAAAGACACGCACACTCCCTACAGAAAAAGCGATAGGATCAACACTCCAAACAAAATACTCCATTAGTTTTTCAGAGCCTCAGCGATAAGCTCTATGGGGTTTTTAAACACGGTTGTTATTTCCTTGTCATAGCCCATAGAAGCATTGATTTGCATACGACAAGCAGAACACTCAGCACTCACGACCTCTGCTTTTGTCTCTTTTATCATCGCAGCTTTTGGTGTCCCTGCGGCTTTGGCAAAATGGTACTTTTCACTCTGCATGGTTATCCCTCCAAAACCACAACAAGCATTAGGGTCTCGCATCTCTACGACATTGTAGTTTTGCTTAATGAGATTTCTCGGCTCTTGGTGAATACCTTGCATTTTTCTTGCATGGCAAGGGTCGTGGTAGGTTACCAAACGGCTATCTTTCTCTTTTGTTGCTAAGATTTTATCTAAGTCTGTATGATTGTGGAGCCACTCTGTCGCCATAAAAATCTTACGACTCATACTCTGCGCTCTTGCCTTCCATGCTGGGTCATCATGAAAGTAGTGTTCATAATCTATCTTAAGCATTGCCGAACACGTTGCTTCTGGGACAATAACCGCTTCGACATCTTTTGCAAAACTCTCAAAGTATGCAATGTTGTGTTTTGCATTGGCATCGACTGTGTCAAAATCACCTGTAAAATAAGCAGGAGCAGAACAGCATTTTTGGTCATGCGCTAAAAAGGCATCGATGCCTAAAGTTTCAAGAATCTCCAAAAGTGATTCGCCTACTTCTTTATAGTTATAGTTTGCCAAACACCCTATAAAAACAGCCACTTTTCTTTTTCCGCCATTTTCTACCAGCTCTTCTTTATGTCTATTTAAAAAAGATGTTTTAGAGAGACTTGGTAGTGTTCTATCGCTTTTTAAAATTGGTAAAGAGAGTCGTGAGTGCATTGAATTTGTCTCTTCTTGTATCTTAAATCCACATGTTTGAAAAGTATAACCAAGCTTAAATGCAATATCATTGAGCCAACGGTGACGAAGGAGTGTAAAGAAGGTTTTTTTATACCAAGCAATGCCAAATTTCTGAGCGATGTCATTTCTCGCCTGCTCGATAATCATATCGGTTGGCAAAGATTTTGGGCAGACATCGACACAGTTTGTACATAAGAAGCAAGACTCAAAAATATCTTTTGCTGTTTTATCTAGCTCCAAATTACCGCGTTTATAAGCCCCTAAAAGGTCTATAAATCCACGAGGGCTTGTAACCTCATCGGCATTCACATTATGAATGGTACACACAGGAATACACTTCCCACACTTCACACAATCATCAGCAATCGTCTCAAAGCTAAATATATCTTCTAATTTTTTATCCATCTTATACCGTTTTTGAAAAAGTCTTTTTACTACCTGCATGTTGGTGCATATAGGCATCAAATGCCATGGCAATATTTCTTATGAGCAGTGTTCCTGTTTGTGAACACTCTATGCTTGTTTCAGTGATTGTTATTAAATCATCTTCTGCAAAAGCTTGGAGTTCTTTGATTGCATCTGCGAAGTATACTTTAAATTCTACATCAAAAAGCGTGTTAAATCTTTTGATGTCAAGCTTAAAGTTACTCATAAGTTCCATAATCACATACTGTCTAATGAGGTCATCCTCACCCAGCACTACACCACGTTCAAAAGGGAGCTTACCAGCATCGATTGCCGCTTCATACTCTTGCATCACTTTAAAGTTTTGATTATAACTATCTTTTCCTTCACCGATAGAAGTGAGTCCCACACCAATGAGGTCTGCACCACCTTTAGTAGTATAGCCTTGAAAATTTCTATGGAGTTCCCCTTTTTCTATCGCCTTAAAGAGTTCATCTTCTGGTTTTGCGAAATGATCCATGCCTATCATTTTATAGCCATTTTTTGTGAGAAAATCGATAGTGTACTGCATGATTTGAAGTTTTACATCGGGTGTTGGCAGCGTTGTTTCATCAATCTTTCGCATGGTTTTTTTCAGCCATGGCACATGGGCATAGTTAAAAACAGCAAATCTATCGGGCTGGAGTGTTAAGGCAAGTGCCAAAGTCTCTTTAAATGTTTCAAGTGTTTGGTATGGTAAGCCATAAATGAGGTCAGTGTTAACTGAATGCATATGGTATTTTCGTGCTAAGTCCATTGCATTTTTCGTTACTTCATAAGGTTGCACACGGTGAACAGCGACTTGTACTTTTTCATTGAAATCTTGCAGTCCAAAACTTACACGGTTAAAACCTGCTTCACTCATCACTTTCATTTGGTCTTCGTTAATGTGGCGAGGGTCTATCTCACATGAGATTTCTGCATCTTTGACAAAGTTTGGAAAATAAGACTTTATCTCATCAATGATGATTTTGAGTTGTTCTGCTGAGAAAAATGTCGGTGTTCCCCCACCAAAGTGCATTTGAATTACCTCGCGTTTCATATCGAGATGTTGCGATAAAATCTTGAGTTCGCGTTTAAGGTACTCAATATAACGTAACATTTTATCTTCTTTAGAAGTAAAAACAACACTACAACCACAAAAATAACACGCATTTTTACAAAAAGGAAGGTGAAAATAGAGACTCAAAGGACGAGTACTATCCTGCGTTTGAAGCTTTTTGATGTACTCCTCATACCCATAATCCTCACTAAATTCTAAAGCAGTTGGGTAAGAAGTATAACGCGGTCCTGGTTTTGAGTACTTTGTAAATTTTGCGAAATCAAGCATAATAATCCATCTATTTTAATTTAAACAGCATGATTATCTCTAAAATGTGTTTAAAAAGTGTTGAGTTCGCTACTTTAAGC
>WFQD01000387.1 GCA_015487265.1 Sulfurimonas sp.
ACTCGAGGCTGCTGCGATGGGGATACCAAGTATAGTTTCAAATATTTATGGTCTTACTGATGCAGTTGTTGATGGTAAAACAGGTTTATTGCATGAGAAAGGCAATGTGGATGATATGTTTAAGAAGTATGAATATGCTATTAATAATCTTTATTTTATGCAAGAACTTGGCATAAACGCTCGAAAAAGAGTTTATAAAGAGTTTAGAGACAGCCAGTTGGCTACAGAACTAAAAAATTATATTGATGGGTTACTACACTGATGCTTAAAGAAATATTTGATAAAGTTCTTGCTCTTTGTTTGATTATATTATTGTTACCTATCTTTTTATTTGTATCTATGCTGATTTATTTAAAGATGGGGCGACCGATATTATTTAAACAAAAAAGGCCTGGAAAAGATAAGAAGATATTTGCTATTTATAAATTTCGGACAATGACAAATGAAAAAGATGCAGATGGAAACTTGTTGCCAGATAAGCAAAGATTGCTTGGTATAGGTAAGTTTATACGCAGCACTAGCTTAGATGAATTACCACAACTTTTCAATGTACTGAAAGGTGAGATGAGTTTTGTGGGTCCTCGTCCTCTTTTGAGAGAGTATTTAGAGCTTTACAATGATGAACAGAAAAGAAGACATGATGTTAAACCCGGTATTACAGGGTGGGCACAAGTGAATGGTCGCAATGCCATTAGTTGGGAGCAAAAGTTTGAATATGATGTTTGGTATGTAGATCATCAATCCTTTTTGTTAGATATGAAGATACTTTGGATGACTTTTGTAAAGGTTGTGAAAAGAAGTGATATAAGTTCGAACTCTTCAGTAACTATGGAAAAATTTAAAGGGAGTTGTGATGAGTAATGAGAGATTCAATGACTGGAAACATCCTGAAATAATAGATGGAAAACCTACAGTATACAACTGGATTGTGCAAAATAAAGATGGGTTGCAATTAGGATATAAGACAGATATCGGTACTTTTAGTTATATCAATGCAAAATATGGTGTTACGATAGAAGATGATGTGCAAATTGGCTCTCATTGTTCTATTTATTCACTCTCTACCATAGATGATAAAAAAGGGAAAGTAATATTAAAGAAAAACTGTAAAATAGGTAGTCATTCAACGATTATGCCGGGTATTACCATAGGCGTAAACTCTATTATAGGTGCACACAGTTTAGTGCTCTCCAATATACCGGACAATGTAGTAGCATTTGGAGTACCGGCTAAAGTTGTAAGGAAGCTAGATGAGAGATAGAATTTTTTTAAGTGCTCCACATATGAGTGGGAATGAACTTAAATATATTGAAAAAGTATTTGAAAGTAATTATATCGCTCCACTTGGTGAGTATGTTAATAAATTCGAAGCAAGTGTAGAAAATTATACAGGTACAAAAAATGCATTGGCCGTTACCAGTGGAACAGCTGCTATCCATTTGGCTCTAAGAGTTCTGGGAATTGGGCAGGGAGATGATGTTTTGGCGTCAACTTTTACTTTTATAGGCTCAATCAATGCGATACTCTATCAAAATGCTAATCCTGTATTTATAGATAGTGATGAAGAGTCTTGGAACCTTTCGCCCAAACTTTTAAACAAATATCTTTGTAAGTGTGAAAAAAAGCCAAAAGCATTGATATTGACTCATTTGTATGGAATGAGTGCAGATATAGAGAAAATTGCAGAAATTTGCAAGTTGCATGGGGTATATTTGATAGAAGATGCCGCAGAATCTCTTGGTGCAACATACAATGGTAAATATACCGGTACATTTGGAGATTTTGGTATTTATAGTTTTAACGGTAACAAAATACTGACAACCTCGGGTGGAGGTATGTTGGTTTCAGACAATAAAGAATGGATAGAAAGAGCGAAGTTCTACTCCACACAGGCAAAAGAGCCCTTTGTCCATTATGAACATAAAGAATATGGGTATAATTATCGAATGAGTAATATCTTGGCTGCCATTGGTGTAGCACAAATGGAAGTAATCGAAGAAAGAATATCAAAAAAAAGAAAGATATTTGAATGGTATGAAGAGTATTTAGGTGATATTGATGAAGTGAATTTTATGCCAGAGATTGAAAATAGTCGTGGTAATAGATGGTTGACTGCAATGACTTTTACGAAGAGTGATCCACTTGAGATTATGCAAGCATTGGAAAAAGTCAATGTAGAAAGTAGACCTCTTTGGAAACCGATGCATATGCAGCCACTTTTTAAAGATGCTAAATCACATGTTGATGGAACGAGTGAAAATTTATATAAAAAAGGTCTTTGTGTTGCAAGTAGTACAATAATGACCAAAGATGAGGTACAAATGATTTGTGATATAATTCGTGAAAATTTGGAAAAATAATGAGTATTGATAAACGAATTTTAAATTTTTTAGTCATCATAGTACTTTCATTTATAACTTTCTTATGGACATTTTTTATTTTTCATATACCTATTGATTATAAAGTGATTGTCGGTGTCATTTTAGTGCGTATGATCGCTTCTCGTTTGATTTTGCGTGACTACTCACTTTCCTGGTCTAAAGCTTCCCAAAAGACATTTTTGATCAAGAGTTTTGTTTATGTCGTGGCTTTTTTGGTTTATATGCCTTACTTTTACGGAGAAGTGCGTTTCTCTTTTTTGGTCTCTGAGCTTTTTCTTTACATTTTTTCTATCAATTTTTTGATGTACGCTTATTATTACTTTATCAACAAAAGTAGGGTGCAAAAGACAAAATCTGTTGTCATCTATGGAGCGGGGCGAGCAGGAATCAAGCTTGAGTCTGAATTTTCTGACAGTGAGTACAGAGTGCGATACTTTGTCGATGATGATAAGGTCATTCAAAATCGTTCTATTGACTCTGTAAAAGTAGTTTCTGCTGATGAGCTGAAAAGAAAATGTAAAGAGAAGTTTGATCTGCTTGTTATTGCGATGCCTTCTGCTGAGAAATCTCGCATTAAAGAGATATATGAAGAGCTCAATGAGTGTTTTTCAGAGATTCAGGTTCTGCCTTCACTGAGTGAAATTTTGCAGGAGAAAGATTTTTCAAAACAGTTAAAAGATATCTCTGTAGAAGATCTCCTCGCACGGCATCCTAAAGATCTAGATAAAGAAAAAATCGCTGAATTTATATCTGGTAAAACTATTTTAGTAACAGGTGCAGGCGGGAGTATAGGAAGTGAGATATGCCGTCAATGTGAGAAGTATGGTGCGAAAAAACTTGTCATGCTTGATCACAGTGAGTACAATTTGTATGCTATTAACGAAGAGATAAAGAATGTTCCTACTGCTACTGTGATGCAGAGTATTACAGACAAAGATGCGCTGGAAAAAACCTTTGCAAAATACCGACCCGACATTGTCATTCACGCAGCTGCGTATAAACACGTACCTTTGGTTGAAGCAAATGTATATGAAGGTATCTACAACAATATCATGGGAACGAAAAATGTCATAGACACTGCCATTCGCCATCATGTGAAAAAATTCGTAATGATCTCTACAGATAAAGCCGTTCGACCTACAAATGTCATGGGAACGACAAAACGCATCTGCGAGCTTTATGCACAGAACTCAAATGGACAGGGCACGGACATTGTCGCAGTAAGATTTGGAAATGTACTAGGTTCAAGTGGCAGCGTGATACCGAAGTTTAAAAAGCAGATAGAAGCAGGCGGACCTATTACGGTGACACATCCTGACATTACGCGCTACTTTATGCTCATACCTGAAGCGTGTGAATTAGTGCTACAAGCTGGTGCGATTGGAAGCGGTGGAGAGATATTTATACTTGATATGGGAGAGCCTATAAAAATAGCAGACTTGGCGCAAAAAATGATAGAATTGAGCGGTAGAGATGAAGTGAAAATAGAATTTACAGGTCTGCGCCCTGGTGAAAAACTTTATGAAGAGTTGCTCATTGACGAGAGTGATGCGAAGACGGATTATGAATCCATCACTGTTGCAAAACCCACAATGTATGCGCTTGAAAAACTTAATAAAGATATAAAAGAACTACTTGCATGTGAAGATAAACTTCAAAAACTGAGAGAAATAGTGCCTGAGTTTAATCATCAGCCAAATTAACTGTAGTATAATAAGCTTTAAAATTTTAAACAATAGGAAACAGATTGATAGATTTGAATGTAGAGAGTAGAAAAACACTTATATATATTGCCATAGCCTTTGCCTTTTCAGTTGTAATGCGTCTTATTTGGGTCTATCAGTTTCATGATTTTGCACCGTTTCATTTTAACGGCCAGTTGATGATAAATACCAATGATGGCTATATCTGGGCTGAGGGAGCAAGAGATTTACTCTCAGGTACAGCGACCAATCCAGATGCAAAAGAGTACTTTGATAAGTTCCATCAGTTTAATGACCTCTCTCCTGTTACATCTGCTGCTTCACAACTTACCGCTTTTTTTGCCAAGATCTTACCTTTTTCTTTTGAAAGTGTCATTCTTTACTTGCCGGTTTTTCTTGCTTCTTTAGTGGTAGTTCCTATCATCCTCATCGCAAAAGATTTGAAGAACTTGGAGATGGGTTTTGTCGCTGCACTTTTAGCTTCAGTTGCGTGGAGTTATTACAACCGTACAATGGCAGGCTATTACGATACCGACATGCTCAATATCGTGCTGCCAATGTTCCTTCTGTGGTCGATAATCTGGGCGATAGATACAAATAAAAACATCTATTTGATTATCACAGCAGTAGATATTTTAATCTACAGATGGTGGTATCCACAGTCTTACTCTTTAGAGTTTTCATTTTTTGGGCTTATTCTTCTCTATACGCTTATATTTGACAGAAAAAACATCTTTAACTATAAACTTTTAGCCATCATGATGTTTGCGATGATGAATACGGAC
>WFQD01000388.1 GCA_015487265.1 Sulfurimonas sp.
GGATAGGGATAAAAACAAAGATGTTTCCCCTTTAATGGATTTTTTTAGGATATTAAGAGATCTTGGTGCGACAGTTATACTTCTACATCACACAAACAAGCCAAATAAAGACTTAGGAGAGCTAACCTATGCTGGTTCTTCGGCTTGGGAAGAAGATAGTTCTAATGCTTTTTTATTGAGCTATAACGACTACAAAAAAACTTTTATTTTCGCGCCATTTAAAAATAGAATTGGGGATATTGAAGAGATCGCTTTTGTTTATAGAGACGAAAATCACTCTTTATCTCAAGTTGAAGTGGGGTGGGCGAAAGAAACTCAAGTGGATGAAGCCATCAGAGATGAAATAATAGACTTTATCAAAACATCTCATCAAAAACCTATCTACAGTCAGATAATGAAGCATATGCAAGAACTAGGTTTTACAAACAAAGACAAAGTCAATACAATAGTTCAAGCTGGAAAAAATAAATACTGGAAAACTACAAAGATTCCAGAGAAAAATTTTAAAGATGTTTATGAATTAATAGAGAGTGATACTCGGATTGGTAAGATAAGTCCTTTTAGTTCAGATAAGTCTGTTTTTAGGGGTATTAAGGGAAATGAATTGTTGTCAGATAAGTCCTTTGATACTTTGGATAAGTCTCCAAATATGAATATTGATAGAAAGATAGTTTAACAAGGAGGAAAATATGTCGGAAAATTCAGAAAATGTTTTAAAACTTATTTTACAGAAGCTTGAATCTCAAGAGGAACTTCTAGTTTTGCTCATTCCAGATTTCAAAACAAAAAAAGGGGTTGCAAATTTTTTTGGAGTATGCGAAAAAACACTTGACAACTGGAAAGATAGTGGTAAGTTTCAAGAGGGTGTGGAGTATTTTATAAATGAAAAAGGTAGGGTGGAATACATACCTCAAGGTCTCTATGAACATCGAAAGAACAGGCAAAATAAACAAAATAGCAATAAAGATACAAAGAAAGAGAAACAAAAGATTTATCATCCATCAGTTATGAATATTGTGAAAGGATTGAAAGTTGGCTAAATCAAACAAAAGAGAAAAAGTAAATTACTTAGATTTTACATTTACGATTTTTGAAAAGTACAATAAATGGCAGATCTCATTTTATCCAGTGAAAGGGGAGCCTCCAAAGAAAAAAACTACAGGATTAGAGGCTACACCTTCAAACCTGATTATTGTAAAAAGAGAAATTATTCCATCTATTGTGGAGTATTTGACAGGCAAGGTTGATATTTCAGTGCAAAAAGAAGACTTGTGCGTACAGGAGTGGGCAGAGGAGTTCTTTATCGTACATAAAGATAAAGTTCGTCCTCATGTGTATGAACGAAATTTAGGACACTACAACAATCATGTAAAGCCATACTTTGGAGATAAGTTACTGCATTATATTAAGCCTATTGATATTGAGAAGTGGCAAAATAAACTGCTTAAAAAGTTCAAACATTTAACGGTGCAAAAGTATCGCTCAATTTTTCTTAGTATATTTGATTATGCAGTTAAAAATGAAGTAGTTGAGTCAAATCCGATAAGAAAAGTAGAATCACCTAAAACGATTGAAAAAGTTACGATGTACGATGATGAAGAGAACGATATTTTTCCATTTTCAGAAGCTGAGATAAAAACCCTTTTAGAAAAGACAGATGGTTATCTGAAAAACTTCATCATGCTAATGTACGCAAGTGGTATGAGACCAGGGGAAATAATAGCTTTGAAGTGGAGTGACATAGATTTTGATAAAAAACAGATCAACATATACAAAACCATTGTAAACAAACAAATTGGTCCTGTTAAAACACTCTCAAGTAAACGAAAGATTGACATGCTTCCCTTGGCTGAGTTGGCTTTAAAAGAGCAACATACAATCACAAGTAACTATGAGTTTGTCTTTATAAGTTCGCAAAAAAAGCCATTTTATTCCCATGACATCATTAATTTAAGGCTAAAAAAGGTTTTAAAAGCAAATAAGATTCAAGTTAGAAAACTGTATAATCTTAGACATACATTTGCTTCACAGCTTATTGCTGCTGGTGAAGATATAACTTGGGTAAGTAAGACATTGGGGCATAAAGATACTCGCACAACTTTGATGTATTACAC
>WFQD01000389.1 GCA_015487265.1 Sulfurimonas sp.
CAGTTTTACAGATTTATCATACATATTAAAACCCCAAACTTTTCAAATAGCCATTCAACTTCCTATCTATCTCTTGCTCTTTTGCTTCAAGCTCTTTTATATCTTCAAGTGTAGCTTTGATGTCAATAATCTCTTCATCTTCACTTGTATCAATGTATCGTGAAATATTTAAGTTGTAATCGTTCTCTTTTATCTCACTTATATCAACAACTCTCATAAACTTATCTATGTCAGCAAGTCCATCATAGCTATCTACAATTTTACTTATATTTTCAGTAGCCAAAGTATTTTGATTTTTGCCGTCTTTGTATTCACTTGAAGCATCTATAAATACAACTCTGTTTTTAAGGTTCTCAGATTTACTCTTGTTTATGATGATGATTGAAGCAGGGATGCCGGTGTTGTAAAACAGCTTCTCAGGAAGTCCAACGATGGCTTCTATGAGGTCATCTTCAAGTAATCCCTTTCGTATTTTTCCCTCTGTTCCACCACGAAAAAGTATCCCGTGTGGCAATACAACACCCATACGACCATCATTTTTAAGCACACTTACCATATGCTGCACAAAGGCTAAGTCTCCATAGCCTCGTGGTGGTATGCCATACTTAAATCTTCCATATTCATCAGAGACAACAGCATTATATTTTGGTGCTATCTCTTTGCCTTTTTCATCTTGTTTTATGTCTATCTCTGCGTTTGCCCACCATTTTTTGAGTGAAAACGGTGGATTTGCTATCACTCTGTCAAATGTCATCAGTTCGCCATTTTCCAAATGTTTCGGGCTTGATAAAGTATCGCCTTTTCGTATATCGCTGTCTTTGAAGTTATGCACAATCATATTTATCTTACAAATCGCCCAAGTTCCAAGGTTTTTCTCTTGACCATAAAGTGAAGCATCTACAAACTTACCAACAGTCCCACCATTTGCTTTAATGTAGTTAGCACTCTGTATAAGCATACCACCACTTCCACAAGTTGGGTCATAGACACTATTTCCAGCTTGTGGTTTTATAAGACTTACTACAAGTTTTACCACCTCTTTTGGGGTATAAAACTCGCCACCTTTTTTTCCACCATCATCAGCAAATTCACGGATTAAGTACTCGTAAGCCGAGCCTAAAATGTCGGGATTGTCTAAATGCTCATTCGCAAGAGAGTATTTGTTGAAGTGTTGCAGGAGTCGTGCTAAAAGTTCATCGGGAAGTTTTTCAGTATCTCCAAAATGCACAGCAGTCATCACACCTTCAAGTTGTGCGTTATGCTCTTCTATGAGAGAGAAAGCCTTGTCAAGTGCTTGACCAATGTTCTCACTCTTTTTAGTTAGCTCACTCCAATAAGCATCAAAGGGAATGAAAAATTGATGGTAGTCTTCATCTTCAAGGGCTTCTTCTAAACTGACACCATCTTCACGAACAGCACTCTTTGCTTCTTCAGCAAATTGGTCATTCGCACGTTTGAGAAAGAGTAAGCCAAAAATGTAGTTTTTAAAGTCGGAGCTGTCAATATGCCCGCGCATTAAATCAGCACTATCCCAAAGCCATCTCTCAAGTGTTTCGAGTGTAAGTTTATTCATATTTGTAAAGTCCTATAAATTATAATTTATCTATTATACAGGGTTTTTGTGAACAGACTCTCACTCTGTTACCATTGCGTGCTATACTTACTCTTATTTAAAACTCAGGAGTTCTCATGCACCCCTCATCCCTCCAAAAAGTTGCGCAGTCCAACCTCATACAACTTGTTATTTTCGTTCTTGGATTTGTTTTAGAAGTTGTTTTTGTTGAGTTTTCTTTTACACTTTTAGCCCTTACACTCGTGCATCTCTCACTTGCTCTGTACCTTAGACACCATCTGATGTATGTAAAGCATAGTTTAGAGAATGTTACTGATACCATTACACAAGTAACAGAGGGGAATTTTTCTCTACGGGCAAAAACATTTGGTGAGGGTGAAACGGTGCAAATTGCTCAAGAGTTTAATCTTTTCTTAGAACAGCTCGACAAAAGTACAGCTGCAACTTCAAATGCCATAACACAAGCTTCACAAGGGGTTTTTGCACATGCAGACTCTACCGGGCTCAATGCACAGTTTGTCAAAAACATACAAGTCATAAACGATGCGATTGATGCACTCCAAACAGCCCAAAACATGAAACTTCGCGGAGAAATGACAGATACGCTTTATAGTGTTGGTGGGGGTATATCAGCAGGGCTTACCATTGTGCAAAAAGACCTCATTGCAAGTACTGACGATGTCTTAGAAGTAGCCGATACAGTCCAAGCGATGAATACAAAAACCATCCAAAGTATCTCTGCGGTTGATACCATAAAAGATGAGTTTGAAACACTCTCAAGTATGCTCATGGAATCAAATAGTGACATGGGTTCCCTCAACGAGAGAACCAATGAAATCACAAGTATTTTAGAACTCATTAAAGATATAGCCGACCAAACAAACCTCCTCGCACTCAATGCTGCCATTGAAGCGGCTCGTGCAGGAGAACATGGACGCGGCTTTGCCGTGGTGGCAGATGAAGTGCGCAAGCTTGCAGAACGCACACAAAAAGCGACTTCTGAAATTGGAGTGACTATCAATACTCTCAAACAAGAGACAACAGAAATTCAAGCAAAATCAGATGAAATCCGAGACATTGCAACAAAATCTGTACACAGTGTCGAAGAGTTTGCACAAGTTTTAGCCGAGTTTGAAGACTCCTCAAACAACACAGCCCACAAAACACACTTTATCAAAGATAAACTCTTTATGATACTCATCAAAATTGACCATGTTCTCTACAAATCAAATGCTTACTCTTCTGTACTTTCAGAAAATAAAGTACAAGCCTTCGGTGACCACAAATCTTGCCGTTTAGGCAAATGGTACCTAGGAAAAGGCAAAGAAGAGTTTGGAACTACACAAGCCTACAAAGATGCAGACCACCCACATGCATTAGTGCATCAAAATGCCCTCAAAAACATTGCGTTTATCGATACAGGTGAAGCTATGAACCCAAAAAATAAAGATGAAATTGTGAAAAATTTCCAAGCAATGGAAGCAGCAAGTGCACAACTTTTTGTGCATCTTGACAATATGGTTATTCAAAACAACGAGTAGGGAAT
Organism: Sulfurimonas sp.; assembly: GCA_015487265.1. Taxonomy (GTDB): domain Bacteria; phylum Campylobacterota; class Campylobacteria; order Campylobacterales; family Sulfurimonadaceae; genus Sulfurimonas. The sequence continues at coordinate 3,120 of WFQD01000389.1, forward strand.
TTTTATGAAAATTCTACTCATGGAAGATGATGCAGTCCTTTCAGACATCATCTTAGAGTATTTACAAGAGTTTTGGCATGTTGATTATGCCTATGACAGCACTGAAGTTTATGAAGCACTCGAAAAACAAAAGTATGACCTCTTTCTCTTCGATATCAATGTTCCGGGCAAAAATGGGCTTGAACTGCTTCAAGAGTTGCGTTCTTTTAGCGACAACACCCCAACCATTTTCATAACAGCCTATACTGATACCGATTATTTAACTAAAGCCTTTGATATTGGTGCACATGACTACATTAAAAAACCTTTTGAACTCGATGAACTCAATGCACGCATCCTCAACACAAAACGCATCTATAACATAGATGCCTCTTCGCTCATTAGCATTTCTCAAAATATACAATTTTCACCCACAACAAAAGAGCTCATCATTCAAGGCAAAAAGAGTTCCTTAGGTGCAAAAGATGCCCTTATTTTGGCTTATTTTCTAAAAAATCCAAAGCGACTTATTAGCACAGAAGAACTCACCCAAAACATCTGGAGTTTTGATACCATCCCCAGTGATGCCACCCTGCGTTCACACATTCGGACCCTTCGAGAGCTCATAGGCAAAGAACACATCACAACGGTACGAGGTGAGGGCTACATTTATGAATAAAATCACACGAAAATCCTTTTACTCCTTTTTAGCCCTCTACCTCATCTCTACTTTTAGCTTTCTTTTCCTCTCGGCTTACTGGTTTTTTAACTCGCAAGTCTCTATGGAAAAAAATCGTAACTACTATAAAATGAACCATATAGCAGATATAGAAAGCACTAAAGTCATTCGAGCCCAAATGGAAGGCACAGGCTTTAAAATTGGGAGCTACAACAAAGCCGATGTTGCTCTTTTAGATAAAGACAAACACCTTCTTTATGGTGGTGTTTACCAAAAAATCGACTTTAGTAAAGATTTTTACCTCAATAATGGTGCGTTTACACTCATCACAAAAAAACCAGCAGGGGAATTTGGTGTCGAGTATGTCGTGGTACAAAGTAGTGAGTGTACTTCAAACATCCAAGTTATTAAAAACAAGCTCCTCTATACAGTCACTATTACTGCGTTTCTCATTCTTATTATTGCTGTTGGACTCTCTTACATCTTTTTGAAACCCATTCGCGATAAAATGCATGAGATAGAGGAGTTTGTCAAAGACACCACCCATGAACTCAACACCCCCATTACCGCACTTATGATGAGTAGTACCCGTATAAAAAGCAAACAAATGTACGATGAAAAGATTGTCAAAAACATCAGCATTAGTGCCAAACAACTCCATGAAATCTATGCCTCTTTAAGTTTTTTAAGTTTTGACAATTCCAAAGAAAAAGCCATCACTTTAGCCTTTGACAAGGTTGTAGAAGAGTCTGTAAGTTACTTTAAAGAGTTGATTGAGAAAAAAAGAATAGCCCTAGACCTACATATAGAACCTTGCACCCTCACAATTGCACCCACAAAAGCAAAAATGCTTGTCAATAACATTTTAAGTAATGCCATAAAATACTCCAAACCAAAAACAAGTATTCGCATCACTTTAAACACAAAGCAACTTATCATAGAAGATGAAGGCATTGGAATAGCTAAAGAAAAACTCCAACTCATTTTTAAACGTTTTGAGCGAGCAAGTGCTTATGCTGGTGGTTTTGGTGTTGGGCTGAGTATTGTAGAAAATATTGTCAAAGAGTATGATTATAAAATAAATATCACCTCTCAAGAGGGCAAGGGGACACAAGTCACCCTTCTGTTTTCCTAGCATTATACGCAATTCATGCAAGTTTTTCGAGGTGCCCTTATATAAGTTTTGATACAATACTCTTAAATCTTATTTTAGGCAAACATTGTGAAAAAAATACCTTATGGACTCTCAGATTTTAAAAATATAAAACAAGAAGATTTCTATTTTGTAGATAAAACAAAGTTTATAGAAAAACTTGAAAATCTCAACGAAAGATTTTTAATCTTTTTAAGACCTAGACGGTTCGGAAAATCCCTTTTTATTGCTATGCTTGAAGCCTACTATGACAAACATTATAAAAATGATTTTGAGATGATGTTTGGGGATACTTACATAGGTAAAAACACTACTTCTTTTGCTCATCAATATCTTGTGATGAGATTTGATTTTTCAGGAGTAGATAGTAACAATGTAGAAGAAAGTTTTAAGGTAAATCTTTTCAATGTATTAAACTCTTTTATAAAAAAATATAAATTGGATGTCCAAAAGAGTACTGAGCCAATTCTTTTATTTGATAATTTATTTACATATTTAAAAGAACAAAACCTCGAACTCATGATACTCATAGACGAGTACGATAACTTCGCAAATAAACTACTACTGAGGGGGAAAACAGCCTATTTGGGCTTAGTGAGTGAAAAAACAGCTTCTTTTAAACAGTTTTTTACAGTGCTAAAAACTGCTACAAGTGGGAATGATTCACCACTCAAACGAATGTTCATAACAGGGGTAACCCCTATGACGATGTTTGATGTGACAAGTGGGTTTAACATAGGGAGCAATATTTCTCTCCATCCAGACTTAAATGACATGGTAGGGTTTAATGAAAATGAGTTAAATGATATTTTAGAATATTATAAAGTTGATGTAGATAAAGAGATATTAAGAGAGTGGTATAACAACTATATATTTAATGCAAGAAGTAAATCTGTATATAACACAGATATGATTCTATACTTCATAAATAAATATCAAATAACCAACGAATTACCTGAAGAGATGATAGATATAAATGTAAGAAGTGACTACTCAAAGCTTAGAAACATAGTCTATACAAATAAAAAGCTCAATGGAAACTTTGAAACATTGCAAACACTTATAGCAGGAGATAGTGTATCTCTACCAAACTTAGTTCAAGACTTTTCAGCATTAAATTTAGAACTAGATGATAACTTCAAATCACTTATGTTTTATCTAGGACTAGTAACGATTAAAGATAGGCACTTAGAGTTAAATCTAAAAATCCCCAATGAAACAGTAAAAAGAATTGATATAGATTTTTTAAGAGCAACTTTAGCAGTAGAAAAGATTTTTCAATTAAGAGCAGATAAGTTAAATACACTTTACAAAGAGTTTGCACTAGAGGGTAGCTTAGAAATATTCCAATATCTTGCAGATATGATAAAAGAAAACACAGGCATAAGAGACTATCTATACAAAGAACAAAGCATAAAGTCCATGTATATGGCTTATCTTTCACTAAGTCCATACTATGTAGTAAAATCAGAATTAGAACTTAACAAAGGCTTTGTTGATATACTCATAAAACCATTTAACCCTTATGTTAAATATGTAGGGCTTTTAGAGTTTAAATATATAAAAAAAGAGGATAAGGCAAATAAACAAACTCTAAAAAAACTCAAACTTGAAGCGATAGAGCAACTAAACAAGTATGAAAATGATTCCCTTGTAACCCAGTACACAAACCAAGGCATAGAACTAAAAAAAGTTGTGCTTATTTTTCATGGGTGGGAAATGCTTGTTTGTGAGGAAGTTTAGTTATAGCGACTGCATTTAAACCATTAAGGATTTTAGAAATATAAGTAAGAGACAAAAGAGGGCAAGGGGACACAAGTCACCCTTACTTTTGAGTCATGAATTAGGCAAATACGGAAGTTACAAGTTTTGTAACAACAAAGCCACCTGCTACAAGCCATACGAACATACCTGTTGCTGTATACACCGGTGCAAGTCCTAAACCTCTAAATTTTGAAAAGATTGTTCCCATACCAAGAGCTGTCATTGCCATTGTTAAAAGGAAAGTATCGATTTGGTTAATCACACCAACGATAGCATGTGGCACTAAATCGAGGGAATTAAACCCTGCCATACCGACAAAATAAACCGCAAACCAAGGAATAGTCAATGTTAAACCATTCCCAGCAGTGCCCGCTTTTTTTGCTTGCATTGCAAGGTAAAGCCCAAGAACAATAAGCATAGGGGCAATCATAATCACACGTGTCATTTTTACAATCACCGCGGAGTTTGCCATATCTACAGGAGCTCCTGGAATAGACGCAGGAACTGCAACTACTTGTGCTACTTCATGAATTGTACCACCCACATAAATACCAAACTGTTCAGGAGTCATATGTAAAAATCCTGTTGCTGGTTCTATAATAGAAGCATACAATACTGGGTAAAGAAACATAGAAATTGTTCCAAAAAGAACAACCATAGAAACAGCAACCGCTGTTTTATGCCCCTCTGCTTCTAAAACTGGTTCAGTTGCTAAAACTGCTGCAGCCCCACATACAGAAGCCCCAGATGCTGTAAGCATAGAAGTATCTCTGTCCATTTTAAAAACTTTCATTCCTAAAAATGTTCCGATGATAAATGTTGTGGAAAGCATGATGAGTGAAACAGTAAAACCGCTTAAACCTACTTCCATAATTTGTTGGAATGTAATTCTAAAACCGTAAAAAACAATCGCAAAACGCAGGATCTTTTTTCCTGAGAAAGTGATACCTGTTCCCCATGCACTAGGGATGTGTTGGTGGAGTGTATTTGCATAAAAAATACCCATAACAATACCGATAACAAGTGGAGAGATTCCAAGTGCTTTGACTGGTGCTAGACCTGCTATCATTGTTGCTGCCGCTGCAAAAATTGCAACAAAAATGATACCAGAAAGCGTTCCTTTTCTATTTTCTGCTGAAAAAGCCATAAATTACCTTTGTATTAATATTATTTTAATTATAAAGTGGAATTATAGCAAAATTTTTATTTGACTTCTATATTAAGTCCTATTTTTACAAGAGAATTTGTAGAATTGGCTATTTTTTCTACTGGTTTTAGCTCTATTCTGCTCTTTTGTATCAGTTTTTCATCTACAAGGTACTGCTTAATTGCCTCGACTCTCCTCTGTGCTAAAGCAAGGAGTTCTTGTTTTGAAACTTCTTGTATATTTCTACAAGCTTGAATGAGTGCTTCTAAATATGCCCTATGAAATTTTTCTTTTTGAGTCTGCTGCTCTATCTTCTGCTGCAATGTGGCTAGATTAGCATCATCTTTAGCTGTTTTATAAATATCTTCAAGCATTGCAATAGTCATGGCACTCTCATGCTCTTTTTCATTTTTGATCCCACTTTTTTGCATTACAAGTGTAATCAATTTCTTTTTTTGTAAGGCAAGTTTATCTTGCTTTGCATCATATTTTGGTGTAAGTTGTAGCACTACTTTTGGTTTCTTTTGCATCATTTTTGCGATATTATCGATTTTTTCTCGCTGGGTTGGTGTGATTTTACTGCTTCCTGCTTCAAACTCTGCATACTCTAAGGCATCGCTGTCAAGCCCCATAAGTGAACCAAGAAAGCGAAATGGCGAAGTCACAGCCCGTACAATCAACTTCCCAAAGGTTTTCCAGAGTAAAGCCCCATATTTAAAATCAGGAGCATCCACATTCCCCTCTACTGGCATATCTATATCAATCACCCCATCGCTATCTTCAAGCAATCCAATCACAAAACCAAGCGGCAGTTTTGTGACATTTTCATCGCTGTTCTCTTTACCGAGCTTGATTTTTTTGATTAAGATGTTATTAGACCCTAAAAGTTCAGAGTTTTTAATTTTGTAGCCTAAATCTAAAAAGAGTTTTCCTTGGGCTATCTCATAGCCTGCAAAGCTGGCACTATAGCCGCTTAAAGAGTGTAAATCAATGTTTTGAAAATTAAAATGCAAGTCTGTAAACTCTTTTGGGTTTGCACTGTTGATACGCCCTTTGAGTTTTGTTGAGCCATAAGCATCCACCTCGCCATCAATATCAACATAGCTTGTTTCATTGCTATCATTTGAAATGGCATAAATCGCACCATTGAGGTCATGGATATTTGTTCTAAATTGCAAAGGAATGGATAAATCAGCAAATTTTGCATTGCCATCGACAATATTCACTTTTGCAATTTTTACAGGAAATTGCGTTGTGTTTGTCTCTTTTGTAGCATTACTATCGCTTGGTTTTAAAAGTTTTGCATAGTTCATCTCTTTGTTTTTATTGACAAGGGCATCGATATAAAATGATTTTAAATCTACACTATCTACATAGAGTCTATTAGGGTTGAGTTCAAAAGTAAACTTACTCACATTGACATCATTAATCGAAAAAACAGGGAGGGAATTTCTACTGTCATTTAAGAAAAAATCTTCCAAACTTATACGCCCCTGCACACGTAAATCAGGGCTTTTCTTTGTAACTCCATAAGCTGTTTGCGCATCTACAGAGAGTTTTCCATCAGCTACATTAATAAATGCCTTTTTTTGTACATACGGTGTAAGACTTGTCAAAGGAAGACGAACAATCTGCACACTCCCTTTTTCTTTAAGTGGGGTATGGCGTAACTTACCATGAGCAAAGAATTTTCCTTTGTTGTTAATACGAGAAGAGAGTCTATAACGCAGCCAACTATATTTTTTTGCATTAATATTATAGGCATGAAAATAGATTTTATCAACGACCTGCCTTGCAGCAGGTTTCAAAGTTTCATCTTTAAAATCTACTTTTGCATTATAGATGGCAAAATGTTTGACAAGAAAAGCAAAAGGCTTCCTTTGCTCGCTTTTTCTTGAGTTTTTTGATTTTTTAGTCACGATTAAATCTTCAAAGTTCATCTTTGCTTTTGCATCTAAAACAGCATAAATTTTTGGAGATTGGAGTGAAACTTTTCCTATTTGTAGAGCTCTGTTTATTCCGTCAAATGCAAAATTAGAAAAATTTAAAGCCTCCAAAGAGAGCACTCTTTTGTTCTTTTTGCGCTCACTCAAATGCAAGTGATTGAGGCTTGCATTTGTATCTTCTACCTGCACAAAAAGCTTTTTATTTATAGTTTTGAGTTTCACTTTTGTATCAAAATCCAGACTTGCACGCTTTAATTTTACATTATAGACCGCCAAGGCCGAAGAGGCTGCGGCATCTAGGTAGGGACGGTAATGCACGAGGTCAAAATTTTTACATTGTAGATGTGCATTTCCTTGCAAAACTTTATGTGCGATGCTTCCCTCTCCACGACATTTGAAGCTATCATTAAGTAATAAACTCAAATTGAAATGCAAAGGTTTTTCGCCTGTTAAGCTTATATCTTTTGCCTCTATCTCTAAGTTATTGAGTTGTGTTACTACTTTGGGTGTGATTGTTCTATCTTCAAAATTGGCAGAAATATTTTTGAGAGCTAATGTTTGCAGTTGTACATTCCAAGGTCTTGTTTTTTCCTCTGGTTTATTTTCTAAAGTTGGCTCACTTTGCACCTGAAAATAGCGGAGAATATCTATCGCCTTGTCTCTCTTGCGTTTGGCATTGAGATGAAAACCTTCTAAAGCTATTTTTTCAATATGCACTTCTTGTTTAAATGGGGCTACACTTGCATGCAAAAGGCGGAGCTTATGGAGTGTGAGTATATCTTTATGAGCATTTTTTGGTACTAAACGCAGTTTATTTATACTTGCATTGATATTATCTAACAGTGTTGCGTTTAGATCATCTAAGTTTAAATGAAAATCTGAACGAAATGAGAGTTTACCATCAGCAATTTCAAAATTGAGTATCTCTTTGAGATACTTCCATTCTGTGTAGAGTTTGTTTGATTCAAGGCTCACCTGTCCATCTAAACACAAGGGTGCAAGACCCAAAATATTGGCTTGCAGTGCAAGGGTACCACCATCTTCTAAGGCTGTAAAAAATGAGAGTTTCGTGCTGTTTACTTCCACATTTTGCGTATCAAAATTTTTCAAAGAGAATGCTATCTTATGAAAACCAAAGCTATATACCTCTTTTTTTGTCTCATCTTTATAGTGTAACTTTCCATCGCTAATTCTCACACCATCAATCTTTATTCTTGGGAGTTTTGTGGGGCTCTCATCTCTCTTGTGTTTTGTTTTTTCTGCTTTGATAATGCCTAAAAGATTGAGTTGCTTCTCTTTGGAGAGATGCACAAAAATTTCTGGTTTGTCTAAAAAAATGTTTTTTATATGGAATATTCCTGCAAATAAGGGGTAGAGTTCTACATCGGCACCCAAGGTTTTCAAAGCGATAAGTTTTTTACCTTGTTTTGATGCAAGCAAGATATTGTGCATTTCGAGTTTAAAAAGAAAAGGGTTAAAAGAGATATGCTCTACTCTAATCTCTGCATTGGTCTCTTGAGCAACTATTTTGCTAATTTGTGAGGGTGCCACCCAAGGGAGGATGAAAAAACCCAAAAGTGCATAAAAAATGAGAAGTAAAAAAAGTATTTTTTTCAACAAGATAAAGCTCCTTTTGTGAAGTTTATCTTATTGTTTGTTAAAATAATATTATTTTAGTTTATCAATCACACTCTTTTTCGGATAGACAAAAGTCGATTTTCTCAGTACTGTTATGTGTGTGCTTTTCTTCCCATTTGCATCAAGTGCATACGCATGAATAGTAATAGGAATAATTGTATCTTTTCTATCATTTTCAACAAGCACCTCTGTTGTTCTAAGTGTAACAATTTTTTTCTTTTTCACACCCGGATTTGCAGTAAATGGTTTTGTTGGTTTTGCAATTTTAATTTTGCCTTCCATTCCCTTTGGTGGGATCACTTCAAAATAGAACTTCAACTTTTTGTTTTCAGTATTTTGGAGTAAAAATACATAGGAATTATCTACTCGTACTTTCCCCTCACCAATATGTTTGGTAGAGTATAAACGATTTTCTTTGTTAATGTTGAGTAACATATGCTCTTTTGTGCCACCCATAAACCCGAGAATAACAGTAATTCCCACAAGAAGTGCAGCATATGCTAAAACTTTTGGTCGTAAAAATTTTGTTTTTCCTTTTTGCTCGATGATTTCATAATCACTCGACCAAGTCACAAGTGAAGGTTTTCCAAGTTTACCCATAACCGTTGTACAAGCATCAACACACTCTAAACAGTTAATACACTCAAGTTGCAAACCTTTACGAATATCAATATGAGTCGGGCAAACAGTCACACACGATTCACAAGTCGTACACTCTGCATTTGGCTCAAAGGCTTGTAAATCTTTCTGTTTTGTAAAATTTTTATGGTGTGTCTCATCATAAATATCACCCCCTCTATGTGTGTTATAGAGTGCCATAACCGTATGTTCATCATAAAGGACTGATTGCACACGAGAGTAAGGACAAACATATGCACAGAAGTTTTCTTTTAAAAATGCAATGTCATACACCAAGAAAAGGGCAATAGCAACCATCGCACCAATCAAAGTCCAGTGGTTGGAGTAGTCAGCTAAGTAAGGGAAAAAATCTTCAGGAGGCACAAAAAACCATAAAAAGTCTGCAGCAGCAACAAAAGAGAGTAAAAATGCAATAAGCAAAGCAACAGCATGCTTAATTTTATTCTCTGTTTTTGTCATATCTGGTTCTTTTTGCTTATTTTTAATGCGTTTACGGAGTTTGAGAATTTTTGTCTCGATTAAATCACGATAGACGACACGAAAAAGTGTTTGCGGGCAGACCCAACCACAAAAAACACGCCCTCCAACAACTGTCATTCCAAAAATGGTTAAAAACATCAACATCAATAAAAACGGCATCAAATACAACTCTTGCATATCAAACTGGATAAATCCAAGGTGCAGTTTGAGTTTATCAAAACTTAAAAGGAAAAAGTGATTTCCGTTGTAAGTGATCCAAGGTAATACAAGGGTAAATATGGTTGCAAACGTAAACATATAGTAACGCTTGTATCTCCAAGGCATTGGTATTTTTAAAGGTTTTTTCTCTGTACTCATTATTTTTTCTCCGTAGTTGGTTTTGGGCAGGCAACAGTGTTAATCACAGCATCTTCTGCATCTTTTGATGTTTTTTGTACTAAAGATTTAAAAGCGACTTGCTTTAACTCTCTTGAGTCTATATAATCTTTTAAAGAGCTTCTACTCACACCAAGCAGACGTGCAATTTCACTCACACTCTTTTTCTCTTGTATATAATTTAATATTTCACTTACATATTTATCAAATTTTGAGTTTGATTTACTCCCTTTGGGCCGACCAATCACCTTGCGAGACTCTTCTTCAAGCTTTTGTCTGAGTTGATCTATGAGCCCTAAAACAAGCATCCCACCACTCTCTTGTGTCATTATAACAGATTGTTGTATAAAATGCACCTTGATTTCATGTTTTAGCAAACATCGAAACATCTGCACTAAATCTTGTATATGGGTACTCAGCACCCATACATCGCTCACAAGCAGTGTCACACCCTTGTGTGATTGAAAATAGTCACTCACCTCCGGTCTTTGCGATAAAAGTTTATTTTGCGAAATATAATCAATAAACTCATCATCCACTTGTATATTGTTTGCAAGGGCATAGGCATTGATATTTTTCAACTGTTCCCCTGCTGTATCAAACTGTTTATCGGGGCGAATATATGCAATAGTCATGGCGAACAAACCTCTCAATATTTGATTTTATCCGCTATTATATCTTTAAATTATGATAAAAGTCAATATATCTTATAATATTTTCGTCATAAACTCTTTTTATGTTCCTTTTTGATAGAATATCTTTCATGACAACAAAACAATATATACTCCAAACTATTCAAAAACGTCCGCTCATCATAGATGGGGCAATGGGAACGCAACTGCAACAACGCGATGATAAGATTCCTAAAGAAGCATGGGAAGGCAATGAGGGGTGTAACGAGCTCCTCAACGTAACAGCCCCTGACATTATGGAAGAGATATTTAATGCTTACTTAACAGCGGGTGCCGACTTTATCACAACCAATACTTTTGGCTCCTTTTCATGGGTTTTAGATGAGTATGACATCGGGCATCGGGCTTATGAGCTTACAAAAGCAGGTGCCGAGATAGTCAAAAAAGCGTGCCAAAAGTACTCTACCCCAGAACATCCGCGTTTTGTTTTAGGTTCGATTGGACCAGGGACAAAATTGCCTTCTTTAGGGCATATTACCTATGATGAAATGTATAAAGGTTACACTGAGTCTTGTTTAGCACTCATTGATGGGGGTGTTGATATTTTCCTCATAGAAACCGCGCAAGACCCGCTACAAATCAAAGCAGCACTCCATGCGATGGAAGCTGCCAACGAGCAACGCGGTGTTGATATTCCGATTATGATTTCTGTAACGATTGAGCTGAGTGGAACGATGCTTATTGGGACGGATGCAGAGACGATTGCGACTATTTTAGAACCTTTTGATAACATTTTAAGTTTAGGTTTTAACTGTGGAACAGGACCTGAGCAAGTCTTAAAACATGTCAAAACTTTGAGTGAACTTTGGGGCAAGCCCATTTCTGTTCACTCAAACGCAGGACTCCCACAAAACCGTGGAGGTTACACGTACTACCCTATGGGACCCGATGAGTTTGTCACGCAACAAGAGAAATTTTTAGACTATGATGGGGTCAGTTTTCTTGGAGGCTGTTGTGGAACAACCCCGCAACACATTCGTGCCCTTGTCAACAAAGTAAGTTCCGTGCAACCAAAAGCCCCATCAGGTTCACACCAGAATGCCATTGCTTCACTTTTTAATACCGTGCCACTTATGCAAGAGCCAGCCCCACTTTTAGTAGGCGAGCGTTCAAACGCCACAGGTTCTAAAGCCTTTCGCGAACTCCTTTTAGCCGAAGATTACGAAGGTACCCTCAGTGTCGCACAACAACAAGTCCGAGCAGGTGCCCATGTTTTAGATGTCAATGTTGGCTTTGCAGGACGCGATGAAACCAAAGATATGACAGAAGTCATGGCGATGTATGCCCAAAAGATTTCTCTGCCAATTATGCCAGATTCAACACAAACAAAAGGGCTTGAGACTGCTCTTAAGTACATTGGGGGCAAAGCCATCTTAAACTCTGTAAACCTTGAAGATGGGGAAGAAAAGTTTGATGCTATTTGCCGTTTAGCAAAAAAGTTTGGAGCGAGTCTTGTCTGTTTGACCATTGATGAAGTCGGGATGGCAAAAACGGTAGAAGACAAACTCAAAGTAGCTGAACGCATCATCGACCTTGCAACCAATCGTCACGGCATTCGCAAAGAGAACTTAGTTTTTGATGTTTTAACCTTTACACTAGGTTCAGGAGATGAAGAGTACTTTGAAGCAGGCATCAACACCATAGAAGCCATCCGTGAACTCCGCAAAAGGCACCCTGAAGTTGGAGCTATTTTGGGGCTTTCAAACATTTCATTTGGTTTAGATAAAGATGCACGACCATACCTCAACTCAATGTTTTTGCACCATTGTGTGCAAGCAGGGCTTACTTCTGTTATTATCAATGTTAAGCATATTATTCCACTGAGTAAAATTCCCGATGAAGACCAAAAAGTATGTGATGACCTCATTTTTAACCGCTTACCAAATGGGGAAGCCCTCTTTGCCTTTATAGAACACTTTTCAAGTAAAGAAGCTGTCGATAATGACGCGGTTGATGAAGCCTACTTAGCAATGAGCGATGAAGAAAAAATCGCAAAACTTTTAATGGATGGCGATAAAGAGCGAATGATTCCCCTTGTCGAAGAGGCTCGCCACACCATAGCCCCTGAAGTGATTGTGAATGAGATTTTAATTGACGCGATGAAAGTCGTTGGTGAGCTCTTTGGCTCAGGACAAATGCAACTCCCTTTTGTGCTGCAATCGGCAGAGACCATGAAAAAAACAGTCGATCACCTCAACCCCTACCTGCCAAAGGTCGAAAAAAGTGTCGATACTACTTTAGCCCTTGGAACAGTCAAAGGCGATGTGCATGATGTTGGGAAAAACCTTGTGGACATCATTCTCTCAAACAATGGCTATAAAGTCAAAAACCTTGGCATCAAAGTAGAACTCGATAGCTTTTTAGAAACAATGCAGCAAGGACATATTTCTGCACTTGGTATGAGTGGTTTGCTTGTAAAATCAACACAAGTTATGCTTGAAAATCTCAACACCTTAAAAGAAAGAGATATAAAAATCCCTATTCTTCTAGGTGGAGCGGCACTCACGCGAGCTTTTATTGATGATTTTTGCCGTCCTGCTTATGATGGACCTATCTTTTACTGTAAAGATGCATTTGATGGTGTCACAGCGATGAGTCGTATAGAAGCAGGAAATTTTGATACAAATCTACACCCAGATGCTCCTGAAGTAGAGCGAGTGGAGACTAAAGAGGTAATTATTCCTCCTTTTGAAGAGCTTACTATGCCAAAACGCGACATTCCCACACCTGTACCACCGTTTTGGGGTAGACGAGAAATCAAACTCACAGAGCAACAAATCGAGATGGCGTTTGAGTGGATAAACCATAAGATTTTATTTAAATCGCGTTGGGGTTATAGCTCAAAAGGCATGACAAAAGAGGCCTACCAAAAACAACTCGATGAAGTTGTGTGGCCTGCCTATGAAAAACTCAAAAAGCAGTTTTTAGAGGAGAAACTTTTTGAACCGACTATCATTTATGGGTACTGGCCTTGTAGAAGTGATGACAACAAGCTCCTTATTTTTAAAGAAGAAGAGGGCTTTAACTCCCGCAGTGAAATCAACCAAGAGCCACTTGAAGTGCGAAGAAACACAAGCTATAAAGAGTTCTCATTTCCAAGACAGCGAAAAAAACCGCACCGAGCATTAAGTGACTTTTTTCAAAGTGCACATGATGATGTCATTGCGCTTACTTGTGTGAGTGCAGGGGCGAAACTCAGCGAAGTAGAGCATGCGATTTACGAGGAAGGGAACTATACAGAGTATTATCAGTTTCATGGTTTAGGGGTAGAACTCGCAGAAGCCTTAGCTGAGATTGCTCATAAGCAAATCAGACTCGATTTAAACATCGCACAAGGGGAGAAACCAACATTGGCAGATGTTCAGATGAATAAGTATCAAGGAAGCCGTTACTCATTTGGCTATGCTGCTTGTCCTGACCTAGAGTTAAATCGTCCACTTTTTGATTTACTCAAGCCTGAGGATTTTGGGATTGAACTGAGTGAGACTTTTCAGATTCATCCTGAGCAATCTACCTCAGCCTTGGTTGTGTATCATCCAAACGCAACATACTATAATGTTTAAGGAAAAAACATGGATTTTGTAACACTCTATTTTCAGGCACTCATTGATTTAAGTAATGCTATGGCACCTTATATTTTGTTTGGGCTTATTTTTGCGGGTATTTTGCATGAACTTGTCCCTGACACCATTGTCTCGAAGCATTTAGGGAGTAGTTCTATACTCTCCGTTATCAAAGCTACCCTCTTTGGGATTCCTTTGCCTGTGTGTTCGTGTGGGGTTATCCCGCTTGCAACGAGCATCAAAAAAAGCGGGGCGAGTAATGGCTCGACACTCTCTTTTCTCATCTCGACTCCCATCACGGGCGCTGATTCTATTTTAGCGACCTATGGAATGTTTGGTTGGGCTTTTACTATTTACAGAATTATTAGCTCTATGATTATTTCAATCATTGCGGGTGTCATCGCAAACTTTTATGGCGAGGAAGAAGTAGTCGAAAAACCAAAGCCTGCGTTTAGTATGGCTGCTCCTAAACAAACTCTAGGGGCTATGAACTTCTCTGCAGTGGCAACTCCAAAGACAGAAGAATCTTGTGAAAGTGGGAGTTGTTGCTCTTCATCTGGGAGTTGTGACACACAAACAGGGAGTTGTTCACTCCTTACAAATGCTCTCTCTTATGCATTTGGAACACTGCTCAAAGATATTGCCTCGCCGCTATTTGTTGGTTTACTTCTAGGAGCTTTTATCACCGTGGCTATTCCTGATAACCTCAGTGAAATGCTCCTTGAGTATAGTTGGCTCTCGTACATCATCGTGATGGCAATTGCCATTCCTATGTATGTCTGTGCTACAGCTTCTCTCCCGATTGCAGCAGGGCTTATCCTCGCAGGAGTTGCACCAGGGGCTGCGTTTGTTTTCTTAACAGCAGGTCCAGCGACAAATACTGTCACAATGGGTGTTGTAAAAAAAATGTTAGGCACTCGTACACTCTACATTTACTTAGGCACTATCATTATAGGTTCTATCATCTTTGGACTTGGACTTGATATGATTTTAGCAGGTGTCGATGTCAAAGAGATGGTACATGTAGATGAAAATGCAAGTTTTATCGCCATGGGTTCAAGCCTTGTTTTATGGGCTTTCGTCCTTTATTTTATAGTAAAACCTTATATAAAAAACAGATTTTAGGTATAATTACATTATGATTTACAAAATACAAACAAACACACCCCTGCAAACCGTTAAAGATGCACTTGCCGACTCCGCAAAAGAGTTTGGTTTTGGTGTTTTAGGCTCTTATGATTTTAAAAAAATCTTAGAAACAAAAGGCTTTCCTATAGAAAAAGAGATCAGTGTTTTTGAACTCTGCAACCCAAAAGGTGCGCAAGAAGTTTTAAGCACAATCCCAGAAGTCTCTGTCTATCTTCCGTGCCGTTTATCTGTCTATGCAGAAGAGGGAAAAACAATCATCTCAACAATTGATGTTGAACACATGATTGACTCTTTTGAAGTAGATGACACCTTTAAATCACATATGCACACTATATTTGCAAATTTACAAAAAGTAATGCACTCTCTTTAATCCTCTATGAGAGGTTTCCCTCTCATAAATTCTATAAAACCTTTTTATAAAAAAGCAAATATGTCGCTGGGAGTATCAAAAGCGTTAAAAATGTGGAGCTTATAATCCCTCCTGTGATAACAACGGCTAAAGGATACTGTATCTCACTTCCCACACCTGTGGCATACAGAAGAGGGAGGATTCCAAAGAGTGTGGTAAAGGCTGTCATGAGTACAGGTCGCAAACGCAAGAGTGTTGCATCTTTTAAGACTGTTTTTAAATCCACATCAGGGAACTTTGCTCGGAGTTCATCGATAAAACTGACAAGTACAATCCCATTGAGGATGGCAATAGCAAAAATCGCTAAAAACCCAACAATTGCCGATACAGAGAGGTAGATTCCACTTACAAGTAGCGCAACGATACCGCCAATAAAACCAAAAGGAACATTTAAAAGAATGATGAGCGATTTTTTGAGTGAATTAAATGCCGTATAAAGGAGTAAAACCACTAAAAGAAGTGTCACTGGGATGATTATCATCAGCTTGTTTGTCGCTTCTTGCATGTTTTTAAAGTCTCCTGCCCAGCCTATGTAGTAGCCTGCTGGCATTTTGACTTTCTCTTTGATGAGTTTATCTGCCTCTGCAACAAATGAAGCCGTATCTCGTCCCTCGACATCCATAGAAACAACCATGTAACGGCTTAGATTTTCTCGCTTGATAAACGAAGCCCCTTGCACGATTTTTATACTACAAACATCTTTGAGCCTTACGATATTTCCTTGACTCGAACGCAGTGTGACATTTTGAATCGCTTCTATATCGTGTTTCGCTCCTTTGATTTTGGCAACGATAGGAAATCTTTTAATCCCTTCTATCTTTTGAGTAATTCCCTCTTCACCAATGCCATTACGAATGACCTGCATGACCTCCTCTACACTGATGCCATAACGAGCAAGTGAAAGATAATTTGGCTCTATTTTAATCTGCGCTTGACCGAGTTGTGACTCGACTTCCATTCGCTCCAAGCCATCGACACTTTTGATGGTGTTTTGAATCTCTTTGGCGATGCTATCAAGTTCTTTTTGATTTTCACCATAAATTTTAATGGCAAGTTCGGCTTTCACCCCTTCAAGCAGTTCTTCAATCCGCATTGCAATAGGCTGAGTGGGGATAAACTGCACAAATGCAAACTTCTGCTCCAAATCTTCACTCATTCTTTTTGTGAGTGCGGGTAAATCTGCTATATTTGGTTTGAGGCTTAAAAGCACTTCCATGTAGTTTGGTTGTGCTGTTTCACCTTTTTCACTTCTCCCTATCATGGTAAGTACCGAATCCACATCATGTGCATAGTTTTTCAGGATGTACTTTTCTATATCTTCTGAAACACCGATGGACTGTGTGAGTGCCGTTCCTGGGATGGCAACCACCCTATACATGATAGACTCTTCATTTAAAGAAGGTAAAAATTCTCGTCCTTGTTGTGTAAGCATATAAGCTAAAATCACAAAAACAACACTCACAAATGCCAAAATCTTTTTCGCATTTTCCAAAGAAGTAAGAAGAACAGGGGTATAGATTTTTTTTATGCCTCGCATTACAATGTTTTCAGCCGATGAAGTAGGTTTTAAAAACATCAAAATCAAAACGGGGACGAGGACAAGGGCAACAAGAAGTGAGCCCAGCATCACAAAGACAATGTTAAGTGCCATTGGTGTGTAGAGTTTTCCTGCTAAGCCATCAAGTGAAAGCAGCGGGATAAACACCGCAGCAATAATAAGCACAGCAAAAGTAACAGGAACAGCTACCTCTTTTGCAGCCTCGCTTACGATTTGAAGTTTCTCTCCCTCGGGGTTATCGTGGAGTTTTCTAAAACTGTTTTCTACGATAACAATCGTGCCATCGACTATCATCCCTACCGCTATTGCCAAACCACTCAAACTCATCAGATTTGCCGAAAGATTGAAATAATCCATCAGTAAAAAGGCTATGAGTAAAGAAAGAGGCAAAGAGAGAATCACAATAAAAGCACTTCGTAGTTCAAATAAAAATAAAAACAAAACAATAGCCACTAAAACAATCCCACTTAAAAGTGCCGATGTCATAGTATTTACCGCTTTATGGGTAATGTCTGTTCTATCATAAATTGTTGCGATTTTTACACCTTCAGGAAGGGCAGAATTGACAGTTTGAATCTTTTCTTTGATATGCTCGACAACCTTTGCGGCGTTTGTTGCTGTGCATTGGAGTACCATGCCCATCACGGCTTCAGCACCATCAATGCTCACAGCCCCAAATCTCGGACTCACACCAGCGTTCACACTGGCTACATCACCGATGGTAATGGCTTGTCCAAGGCTCGGTTTGACGACACTATTGCGAATATCATCTAATGTTTTATAGAGTCCTGCACCACGGATGAGGTACTGTTCACGATTAAACTCCAGATATTGTCCGCCAGCTGCTTGATTTGATTTTTGTAATGCTTTAATAATATCATCATAAGTAATGCCAAAATTTTGCAATTTTTTTGTATCTACTAAAACATTATATTGCTTTTCGTAGCCACCCCAGCCGATGACATCTTCAACGCCACTTACACTTTTAAACAGTGGTGTGACTAGATACTTCTGCATCTCTTTGAGTTCTTGAAGGCTATATTTTCCTGTAGTGTCTTTCACCTGATACCAAAAAACTTGCCCCAATCCTGTAGTGTTTGGACCGATGGTCGGCTTGCCCCAACCTTGTGGAATATCGACATTGGAGAGTCGCTCAGAGACAAGTTGGCGTAAAAAGTAAATATCCATCGCATCATCAAAAAAGACCGAAACATACGAAAGTCCAAAAATGGAGTTTGACATGATGAGTTTCACCCCTGCCATCCCTGAAACCGCAGATTCTATCGGGTAAGTAATGAGCTTTTCGATGTCCTCGGCTGAGTTTCCAGGACTCTCTGTGTAGATAACCACCTGTTTTGGGGTAATGTCAGGAAACGCATCGATAGGAATCTCTGTGTATGCCTTGTAACCAAAGGCACTCATAGCCATAAAGGCAACAAGCACTAATATTTTATACTTGAGCGAAAGCTCTATAAGTTTATTTAACATGCTTAATCCCCATCACCTAAAGATGATTTTAAAAGTGCTGATTTGACATAATAACTTTCACCGCTTACATACGCTTCACCGAGTTTTAAGCCCTTTATACCAATGTAGCCATCATCTTTAGCGATAATTTCAATCACTCTAGGAACATAATCAAGTGCCTCTTCACCATGCTCTTCGTTGGGAACAAAAACGACCCACTCGTTATTGAAAAATGAGAGGGCAGATTTTTTTACTGCAACATATGTTTTTGCTTTCCCAAAATAGAGGGTTGATTGCACATAAGCATTGATAAAAAGATTGTTTATCTTTTCATCTATACTCGATAAAACGACAATCCTCTGCGTTTGTTCATCAAGCTTTGGCATAATCTGTGTGACATGGGTAAGTAACTCTTTGTTTGCGTAGTTTACAAGGATTGTGTCGCCTAAATGCACTCTGTTTGCATACTCTATAGGAAGATAAGACTTCACATAATAGGCTTGGTTTTTAACAATAGTAGCAATGCCATCTGCGGTACTTACCAAAGCGTGCAGTGGTTTTAAAAGTGCCGCAACACGACCACTACTGTGAGAACGCAGGTAAAAATTTGCTGTTGCTTTGTGAAGGCTTTGTGTGTTAATCCCTAAAGTACTGAGCTGTGAACGCAGGGCATTGGATTTTGCTGCTATTTCACTCTTTTTAATCGCCTCCTCATTGAGTTTTTGTAAAGAAATCATCCCTTTTTCATAGAGTTTTTTGATAGAATCATAATTTTGAGAGACTGCGTGTAACTGTTTTTTGAGGGCAATATAATCAGCACTCATTTGAGAGACTTTGATTGAGGTAATCAAGGCTATTTTATCTCCTTTTTTAACATTTTGTGCAGGTTTTACAAAATACTTTTCCACATGTCCACTTACAAGGGAGGTAATGGATTGCTGGGCATTTGAGAGTTGTATGACTTTGGCATTGAGGGCAACTGACTTTTTAAAAGTGTGCATTTGTGTTTTTTCTACGGGTATCTCTGCACCATTTGCAAAAAGAACAC
>WFQD01000390.1 GCA_015487265.1 Sulfurimonas sp.
GAACTAAACCCTGTTGAGAGATTTTATGGTGAAGTCCGTAAGAGTACAGCCAATAGACTTTTTAAAGGTATTGATATTCAAAAAAACATTATTGAAGATGAAGTAGTGACTTGGATGGCTGATCCTGAAAAAACTCAAAAACTATGTGGGTATAAATGGATTATTGAACAGGCTAAAGCTTTTATATTTTAATGGGGATTGGTATAAAAATGATTCATAAGATGCTCAAAGATGGGCTTAGTAAAAGTGCAATAGCGCGTAAACTTGATATTAGTAGAGATACGGTTGCCAAATATTCCAAACTGCCAGAGGGGTATATCCCCGTTATCAAACGAGAACCTGTTGCTACAACAGTAGATTCCTATCTCCCAGCAATTGCAACAATGCTTGAAAAAGCGCATGAACTTGGTGTTTCTATACCAAATACAACAATACACCAAGAGATTCAAAAATTAGGCTACAGAGGAAGCCTACGCTGGATGAAAGAGATTGTCCAAAGACACCAACTCCGCCAAAAAGTTCAAGATGAAGAACCTCTTGTAAGGTTTGAGACCGACAAAGGGCAACAGATGCAGGTTGACTGGGTAGAGTTTCCAAAAGATGGACTCTCAGCCTTTGTTGCTAAAATGGGGTACTCTCGTACCTCTTATGTTGAATATGTTGATAATGAGAGAGTTGAAACACTGATACAGTGCCATATAAATGCATTTAACTACTTTGGTGGTGTACCGCAGGAGGCTTTGTATGATAATATGAAAACTGTCATTATAAAACGCAACGCTTATGGTAAAGGGAAGCACAAGTTTAACGAACAGTTTCGGGACTTTGCCCAAAAACACTGTGGTATGAAACTCAAAGTTTGCAAACCCTATCGTGCACAAACTAAAGGAAAAGTGGAACGTTTCAATCACTATTTCAGATACAGTTTCCACAATATGTTTAAAACGCGTCTCGCACTCATGGGTTATAAAATGACATTGGAAAATGCTAATACAGAAGTAATGGATTGGCTTGATTTTACAGCCAATGCAAGGATACATCAGACAACTTTGCAAAAACCATTTGATCTCTTAGCACAGGAGCAGCCTCACCTGCTTGCTGTGCCTAAGCCTTATTATGGAGTCCATCCAACAAAAGCTGTAAACATAAGTGTAGCACAAGAGAACAAAAATTCTAATAGAAGAGCTATTTCTATCCCTTTACGAGACCTGCAAAGTTACGATGCTCTGATTCCTGTTGCAGCTTATATGTTGTTGCCATCTCTTGCGTATGTCAATAATATGCACTATATGGGGAGTGCAGTATGGCAATAAATGAGCAGATAGAACTCTTATGCAAAGAATTGCAACTTCCGATGCTTAATGAGCATCATCATGAACTATCCAACAGGGCTGCCAAAGAGGGATGGAAATATAGTGAGTATCTCTATGAGAACTTAAAACTTGAAGCAGACAATAGAGCATCGCGTTCCCGTGTAACTCTTACAAAAATGGCAGGGTTTCCAACGATAAAAACGCTTGAGCAGTTCGTACCCCAAGGGCAGGCTTCGCGCATTTTGATTTTACAGTTGGGGTAAACCGCAGGCAGATAGAGGAGCTTTCTACACTTGAGTTTGTAAAACGAAAAGAGAACATTATTCTGCTTGGGCAGTCTGGTATTGGAAAAACACATCTTGCCATTGCATTGGCATATGCAGCAGTGCAAAAACGTATCAAAGCAAGGTTTATTACAGCAAGTGATTTAATCATTCAGATGAGTCATGCAAAAAAAGAGAAGAGGTATGACTCTTTTATCAAACAAGCAGTAATGGCTCCATCACTGCTTGTGATTGATGAGATAGGATACTTCCCTATGAGTAAAGAAGATGCACATCATTTCTTTCAGGTTATCTCAAAGCGTTATGAGAAAGCTTCTACCATTGTAACTTCAAATCTTGTTTTTAGTCAGTGGAGTGGTATATTTGCAAATGATAAAGTTGTCACAACTGCTATTCTTGACAGACTGTTGCATCACTCTCATGTTATCAATATACTCGGAGATTCCTATAGACTTAAAGAAAAAAAGGAGGAGGGATTAGTAGATTCAGATTTATATAAGTTTCAATCAAAAAAATCAATAAAAAATTCGTAGTAGATAAAGTCGCTTAAGGTTACAATTCGTAATATTTTTTACGAAAAACTGCTGAATTTAACTCCGCCGTTGACATTTAATCTTAAAAAGTGGATGAATATCTACTTTTATGCTGTTTTTTCAAGAGATATTTCTTTGATTTTAAGAGCCACTTTGCAGAGACAAAAATTATTGTTCTTATTACAC
>WFQD01000391.1 GCA_015487265.1 Sulfurimonas sp.
ATGTAAATAATATCAACTAAGTTTAGTCTAAATGGCTAAGATTAGTTTAGTATATATTCTATTTGTATTAATAAAACAAATATTTTGCTATACTTCTTTTATGAAAACAGATTTTATAGACCAAATAGAACCGACCCCAAAACTCCATTCAAAAAAATGTAAAATGATTGCCTTTGGCATACGGTTTCTTTTACAGTACTCTTTGTACTTTTTTGTTGTGATTATGTGGTATGAGTATGATTATTTTGTGGCTATTGCCTCTTTAGCGTTAGGTTTCATTGTGATTGGAATTATTCGTTCCAAATTAAGAAACAGTGTTATTCCTCCTTCTCAACGCGAGTATCACTACACCGATCAGGGCATTGCCGATTGGTACACTGCTAGGGAATTATGTTTTTAAAACTTTTTTTCTTACTTTTGAGTATCTCTACTCTTTGGGGCATTGATATTGATGAAAACACATCGGGTATGGATATTCTTTCACAATCGTATATCTATGTCGATAAAAAACATACAACAAAAACACGCGATATACTTGACCATGAATTTAAACGCAGTTATAAAAACAGTGTTGGATTGGGTTTTGTGGATATGTACTCCTTATGGATTAAATTTCGCCTGAAAAACACAGAAGATAAAACAATCACAAAAATTATAGAGTATGATAATCAAGAGACAGAAGATATTTACTTTTATAATGGTCTAAGTACAACCTTAGATGGTATGTTTCATATGCATAAAAGTCGCTATAGTATAAATCCTATTTTTAAAATAAAATTAGGACCCCATGAGGAGCGAACTTACTACATCAAAGCACATTCAAGAATTTCCACACTGATTGCAAAGCTTGTAATTTGGAATGAACATGATTTTAAATTCCATGACCAAAAACAAAAACTCTATCTGTTTATCTTTTTTAGTATTATTATTACACTTCTTTTGTATAATTTTATGATTTATGTGTTCACCAAAGATAAAGCCTATATGTATTATGTTATTTATCTTTTTGGTATTGTCATCTTTCAGGCAATGTACTTAGGTGTAGCCCAGCTTTATTTCTTTTCTAATTTGATGACAGTAGAGATTACCAAAGCGACTTTTGGGTATATTTCAATCCTTGTTGTGCCAATTATATTGTTTACACGGGAGTTTCTCAACACACATAATTTTCCTCAAATAGACAAGATTTTGGGAGTATATCTTTATATATTACCTATTTTAGTGCTTTTGAGTTATGACAATATTGTTTTTAATCTCAATATTATTGTGGTTTTTATTCCTTTAGGTATTACGATTATTTGGAGTGGGTTTTATGCCTTATATAAGGGAGAGAAACAGGCACGATTTTATATAGGAGGATGGACATTTGTTGTCGTCTCTTTACTCCTTTCTGTTGTTAAATCTATGGGTTTGATTAATCTATCAAATGAATTCAAATACTTAAATGAAATTGCATTTGTACTGGAAGGTTTTTTCTTCTCTATTGCCCTTGCACATCGTATTAATATTCTCTCAGAAGAGAAAGATGCTGTCAATCAAAAACTTGCACGCTTTCAACGCCGAGAGCAAGAGCGACTCAAAGAACTTGTAGATGAAAAAACATTAAAATTACAACAATCACTGCATGAAAAAGATTTACTGTATCAAGAACTCAACCATAGAGTGAAAAATAATCTTCAAATGATTTTAGCACTCATTAAATTGCAAATATCCAAAACGCATGTGCATCAAACAAAAGAGGAGTTAGAGGTGACAAAAAATAGGATTAATTCCATTTCAACCCTCTATGAAAAACTCAATATCAATAATGCAGAACACAATTTAAGTACTTTTGAGTATACACAAAGTGTTGTACAGAGTTTTAGCCCCAATTTTGCAAAAAATATTCAGGTAGAGTATGCAATAGCGTGTGATTTAAATGTTGATTCTTTGGTCTATTATGGTCTTATACTTAATGAACTTGTCACAAACGCAATGAAATATGCCTTTGAAGGATTGCAGACAGATGAGAAGCATATTTTGATACAGCTCAAAAAAAATGAGCAGCACATTGTTTTAACGATAGCAGATAATGGCAAAGGCTACCAAGAAAAACGTGAGGGTTCTTTAGGTTTAGAAATAGTCAATACATTAGTTACTAAGCAACTCTTTGGTACTATAAACATACAATCAGAGCAGGGAACAAAAATAATCATTGGGTGGGAAGAAGATGAATAGATTAAATATACTCATCATTGAAGATGAGAGTTTAGTGGCTATGGAACTCCAACAAGCCATAGAGAAGATGGGACATAATGTTGTAGAGTATGCCACAAACATAAAAATGGCAAAACAGTTTCTCAAAACATTTGATGTGCATCTTATTTTGATGGACATCAATTTAAACGACACTATAAATGGCATAGAGCTTTATAAGGAGTTGGCATTAGAGATTCCTCTTATCTATTTAACAGCCTATACTGATGAGAAAACAATGTCTGAAGCAATACAAACAAATCCTTTAGGCTATTTGATTAAGCCCCATACAGAAGATGAACTCAAAGCAATTATCAAACTTGCACAATATAAAATTAAAAACATAAAAACAATTCCACAAAAAGTAGAAAAATTACTTGAAGTAGGAAAGGGCTATTTTTTCAATATAGAAGAAGAACAACTTTTTTATCGAGATTTGCCTGTAAAATTGACTATTAAAGAGCGAGGATTATTGAAAATTTTGATTGAGGCAAAGGGAAAGATTGTAAAATTTGAGAAGATTGAACAGGCACTTTGGCATGGAGAATCAGTGAATAATACCTCCTTAAGAACTTTAATATACCGTTTAAGAAGCAAACTAGAACACAAACTCATAGAGAGTGAGTTTAATGTCGGCATTCGCCTTGTAGATTCAGGGCACCTCTAAAGTTTACAGAGGTACCCTTCATAAAAGAGAGGAAAAAAATGAAAGAAAACTTTTTAAGAATAGAAGATGATAGAGTTGTTAGCATAGAAATAGATATGAATGCCTATGGGTATAGCAAAAAGTTTTCTTGGCTTTTGAGTATTTTTATTAAATTTGATGCACAAAATGAACAGAGTGCAGGGTATGAAGAGTTTTTAGAAACTAAAGAGTCTCTCATTATAGCCTTAGAACATGCCCAAAAAGCAAAGTATGCAGGGATGCGTTTAGTCGATGGTTGGAGTGAAATCTATTTTTATGCAGACACACCAAAAGAGCTTGATAGCATTGTTGCAAAAATGCTCCAACCAAGCCATTATGTTTATGAAAGTAGTGTTGTCAAAGATAACAAATGGGATTTTCATTATAAAAATCTTTTACCAAGTGAACTAGAACTTGCCCATATTCAGAGTGAAAAAATCATTGCTTTACTCCAAGAAGCAGGGGATGATTTGGCAGTGGTACGACCGGTTGAACATTACCTCTCTTTTACGACACCAACACAAAAAAATCGTTTTATCAATACACTTGATATAGCAGGATTTACACTAAAAGATGAGATTGAAAGTGATGAATTTGCCCATGGTATCGCTTTGGTGAAAGAACATAATGTTAGCTCTGATGAGGTGAAAGAAAATGTTGTGTTACTTTTTGAAGCGGTGAAAAAAGAGCAGGGGTTTTATGAGGGATGGAGTACTGTTTTAGCCCAAGAAGTAGCAGGAGAAGAAGCCGAAAGTGTTTAAAATAGCAGGAACCCTCAATTACCTGATTGTTGTTTTTTTAAATGCCTTTACAGATTTAGGGCATAAAATCATCATTCAAAACACTATTTTTAAAGTGTATGATGGGGATTTACTTATAGTGCTTACGACGATTGTCAATGCATTGATATTGCTCCCTTTTATTTTGCTTTTCTCTCCTTCTGGATTTTTAGCAGATAGATTTTCTAAAAAGAGCATTATGCAATACTCTGCTGCGTTTGCTGTTGTCATTACCCTTGTGATTACCTATGCATATTATCATGGGCTTTTTCTCCTTGCATTTAGTATGACCTTTTTGTTAGCACTGCAAAGTGCACTCTATGGACCGGCAAAGTATGGGTATATCAAAGAGCTTTTTGGTGTGAAGTTTATCACAAGTGCAAATGGAGCAGTGCAAGCAGTGACTACAGTTGCTATTTTGAGTGGAATTATTTTTTACACTATTTTATTTGAGGGTCGCTATACTCCCGATTTGAGTGATAAACATGCAGTACTCCAAGCCATTGCCCCACTTGGTTGGCTTTTAGTGTTGAGTTCTGTACTAGAGTGGTTTTTAGCCTCAAAACTTCCAAATACAATGCATGGAGCCTCTAAACGGACTTTTCATTTGAAACGCTATATCAAAGGTGCCTATCTTTTAAAAAATATGAGGACACTCAAACGCAAGCAAGAGGTCTATGAAGCTATTATTGGTTTAGGAATTTTTTGGTCGATTTCTCAAGTGGTCTTAGCAATATTTGGCGAATATGCAAAGAGTCATTTAGGGGTGACAAATACTATTTTTGTGCAAGGTGTGATGGCTTTGGCGGGTATTGGTATAGTTGTAGGTTCTATTCTTGCGGCGAGATACTCAAAATATTTTATTAACATGGGGCTTGTGAGCATAGGTGCTTTTGGAGTGGCACTTTTAGTGTTTTTCATCCCTTTTGTAGATTCAATGTATGTTATGGCGGTGATGTTTATGGCATTTGGAATCTTTGCAGGTTTTTTGATGGTGCCACTTAATGCACAAATTCAGTTCTTATCGCCTCGTGTACATTTAGGAACGGTGATTGCAGGTAGTAACTTTATACAAAATATTTTTATGTTTTTCTTTTTAGTGCTTACAACACTTTTTGCTTACTTTGGGATGCATTCAGAATATCTTTTCTTTATGATGGGATTTTTAGGGCTTATTCTTTTATGGATGCTTTTTCGCCGGTATGATGTCGATACTTTTTGGGCAATTATGGAAATATTTGGACGAACTCGTCATATTTACCATTATGTTGGTTTGGAAAATGTACCAAAAGAGGGTGGCGTTTTACTCCTTGGAAATCATGTGAGTTGGTTGGACTGGATTTTAGTACAACTCCCACTCAAACGCAAGATAAACTTTATGATAGACAAGGAGATATATCATTGGTGGGGTTTTCATGCATTTTTTAAAAAAGGGGAAACAATCCCACTCTCACAAAAAGCTTCAAAAGATGCCTTGAAGATAGCCTATGAAAGACTCCATGAAGGCAAGATTGTAGGGATTTTTCCTGAAGGAAAAATCAGTAAAAGTGCAGAATTAGGAAAATTTTACCGTGGTTATGAGATAATTCCAAAAGATTATGAAGGAGTGATTGTCCCTTTCTTCATAGATGGTATGTTTGGAAGCGCATTTAGCAAGTATAAACCAAAGAATAAAAAAAGCTTTTTTAAACGCAGAGTTGTGACAGTCTATTACGGAAAACCCATTGCTAAAGAGACAAATGCTCAAGAACTTCAGGAAATTGTGCAAGATTTGAAAATGAGAAAGGGCAGACAATGAGTTATACACCCCCTTATACAATCACATCTAAAATCCTTGCACAAGTAAGTGAAATATCGGAGTTAATTTCTGACATTAAACATAGAGAAGCAAAAAAAATAACACCGAAACTTCGGAAAAAAAATCTCGTGCGTTCTATTACTGGGTCTTTGCAGATTGAGGGCAATAGTTTTAGTGAAGAGAAAGTAACTGCTATGCTTGATGGGAAGAGAGTGTTGGGGTCGCTAAAAGAAGTGCAAGAGGTAAGAGGGGCTATTCAAGCTTATGAAATGATGCGTGAGTATGATTACAAAAATCTTACTGATTTACTTCATGCACATAAACTAATGATGGATACTTTACTGACAAATGCAGGAGAATTTCGTTCTGGTAATGTTGGAGTGTATGGAAAAGATGGAGTAAGTCATGTGGCACCACCTCCGTATCAGGTACATAATCTGATGGTAGATTTGTTTGAGTGGCTCGGGACGACGAAAGAACATCCCCTTGTTGTGAGTTCTGTTTTTCACTATGAGTTTGAGTTTATACATCCATTTAGTGATGGAAATGGTCGCATAGGGAGGCTTTGGCAAAGTGTTATCCTCATTGCATATAAAGAGCTTTTTTCTTATATACCGATAGAGAGTATTGTAAAAGAAAATCAGCAAGCTTATTATAATGCACTTGAAGTAGCAGGAAGTGCTGGAGAGAGTACCCCATTTGTAGAGTTTATGCTAGAAAATATCTTAGAATCTCTTAAAATATTTTTAAAACAAGAAGCAAAAAGTAACCAAAAAAGTAACCAAAAAAGTAACCAAAAAATCCTATTGTTAATTCAAAGAAATGCTAAGGTAACCATCAGAGAGATTTGTGATTCTACAAAACTCAGTGAATCGGGTGTGAAGAAGATTATTAAGAAGTTAAAAGAGGATGGGCTTATAGTGCGTATTGGAGCAAATAAAGGTGGATACTGGGA
>WFQD01000392.1 GCA_015487265.1 Sulfurimonas sp.
AACTTGAAAAACGATATAAATATAATAGAGAAATACCATATTGGGAATGGGTATTTTTAAGAAATTTTAATCTTTTTTCTCAAAATGAAAAAAGAATTTTTGTTCCCTGTAAAGAGAGAATATCAAATAAAAATTATTTTAGATTTGCATTAGTTGATAGCGGGATTTATCCAACTCAGGATGTCACAGCACTGTTTAAAAAAGAAAATGTAAAAGAAAATATTTACTATATACTTGCTTTACTTAATGATAAACGAGTTTTTGATTGGTTGTCAAACAATGGAGTAGTCAAAGGTAATATTGTAGAGTTTTCAGAAAAACCGATTTCAAGTATACCGTTTAGGGCTATTGATTGGAGTAATAAAATAGAAGTTACATTACACGATGAAATTGTACAACTGTGTAAAAAATATATAAATGGAAAAGATTGTTTATTGGAATTAAACAATAGTATCAATAAACTATTTTAATGAGGAAAATGATGAGTTTAGTGAATTATGAAGAATTAAAAAAAGAAGTTATAGGAACCAGTGTACCAAAACCACTTTCTGGAACATTGTCTGGACATGCAGCAGGAGAACCTTTTGATAAACATGTGTACTCCCAAATTAAAAGAAAATTTTCAGCTGAAACATTTAGACAGTATGAATATTTAAATTATTTATATTCTAAAAATTCAGATGCTAGAGGTTTTGAAGCAAGACAAACTTTATTTAACTCTCCAACTGTTATGTTTTTATTAAGTAGAGGAAAAGATGTTACAGACAAATGGAATATAGACAATCAATTTGAAGAGAAACAAAATGACACTGCTGATATGTTAGTTGTTAAAGATGAATTTTTTGATATTATTGACATAAAAACTAGAAATATAGCTAAGAAAGCACAAGCACCAAATATTATTTCATCATATAAGCTAGCACAAGTGTGTGCTAAAATGATTGACAATAAGGAGTTTAATACATTTACAATTAATTATTTTGAAATAGATTGGTTGTTAGAAGATGATAAACTAGTGTGTAAAGATGCTCATGTTGCTAACTTGTTTAAAGCGAAACCAGAGGAACTATATATAAATTGGGCTTCAGGAATGCAAATACAATTTCATGTTTCTGATTTGGAACAAAATTTTACTGGAACTATGCAAGAATGGGCAAAAGAGTATTTAAAGCATTTTGTAACACAAGCTAAAAAAAGAGCAAATTCAATGATAACTAAGTTTGTGAAACCATTCGAAAGATATATTCAAAATTAATTTGATAAAAAAAAGGTATATAAAAAATGAAAAACAGAATAGACTTTGAAACTGCGTTAAAACTGTACGATATGGATTTTTTTGAGTTAGGAAACCTAGCAGATGCAAAACGCCAAGAGTTACATGGGAAAAAAACCTACTTTAACATCAACCGCCATATAAACCCCACCAATGTATGTGCGGATGTGTGTAAGTTTTGTGCTTACAGTGCAACACGCAAAAACCCAAATCAATACACTATGAGTCATGAAGATATTTTAAAAACAGTGGCTGAGATAGATACTCGTGGGGCTAAAGAGGTGCATATTGTCTCTGCGCATAACCCGAATGTCACACTTGATTGGTATATGGGTATCTTTAAAAAGATTAAAACTCAGTACCCGCATATGCACATCAAGGCATTGACAGCGGCAGAAGTGGACTTTCTCTCACGCCATCATGGGTTAAGTTATGATGATGTTTTAGACTTGATGATAGAAAATGGTGTGGATTCTATGCCGGGCGGGGGTGCTGAGATTTTTGATGAAAAAGTGCGTGATAACATCTGTAAAGGTAAAGTAACTTCTGAGCAATGGATAGAGATTCATAGAAAATGGCATGAACGCGGAAAAAAGTCCAATGTTACCATGCTTTTTGGGCATATAGAATCACGCGAAAATCGGATAGATCATATGATGCGTATTCGTAATTTACAAGATGAAACAGGTGGATTTAACTGCTTTATTCCGCTTGTGTATCAAACTGAAAACAATTATCTTAAAATTGACAAACCTATTACAGCGAACGAGATTTTAAAAACCATGGCAGTTGCACGGCTTGTGCTTGATAATGTGCCAAATCTCAAAGCATACTGGGTGACTTCTACGGTAAATCTTGCACTCGTTGCACAAGAGTTTGGAGCGAATGATTTGGATGGAACGATAGAAAAAGAGTCTATCAACTCCGCAGCAGGGGCAAAAAGTGCCAATGGTGTTGTGCTTGAAGATTTTACCGCACTCATTAAAAATAGTGGTTTCACTCCAGTAGAACGCGATAGTCTCTATAACGAGATAAAAGTCTGGTAAAAGTGAATATATCGGTTGTTATCCCTACTTATAATCGATATACACTTTTAAAACGAGCTATCGCATCGGTTTATGCACAAACATACCTTCCAAAAGAAGTGATAGTTGTCGATGATGGCTCAGATGATGCCACACAAAAAATTCAAAAAGATTTTCCAGATATTGTTTACATTTATCAAAAAAATAGCGGTGTTTCTGCTGCTCGTAATCGTGGTATTTTCGCTGCAAAGCATGAGTGGATTGCATTTTTAGATTCAGATGATACTTGGCATGAGAACAAACTCCACGAGCAACAAGATTTTCATCAAAATAATCCTGAAGTCCTCATAAGTTATACCGATGAAATTTGGATACGCAATTCCAAAGAGATAAAAATCCCAAAGAAATTTAAAAAAATAGGTAAAGATGCTTTTTTAGAAAATATTTCTTACTGTAATATTGCTCCCTCTTCGGTTTGTTTACATAAAAGTTTATTGGATAAATATGGTCTTTTTGATACAAATTTAGAAGTGTGCGAAGATTATGATTTGTGGTTGAGGATTGCACTCAAAGAGAAGATAGCCTTGATAGATAAAAAACTTATCAACAAATATGCTGGGCATGAGAATCAACTCAGTTTTAAACATTGGGGAATGGATAGGTTTCGAGTGCAAACATTGGAAAAGATTCTCCCTGATGCCTCTGCCTTACAAAAGAGAGACATCAAAGCAATGTTAGTACAAAAATATAAACTACTCTCAAAGGGTGCTTTAAAATATGATAAAAAGCAAGAGAGTATTTTGTATCAAAAAAGAGTAGATACTTTAGAACTTATGTAAGGACATGCCCTACAAATTTACTCATATTATCTAAAATATCGCCCCCCTTTCTAAAGCTCAATCCACAGGACTCATAAGCGAAAAAGACGCCTGCTTGGTACTTCGCCCCTTGTGCATCTTTTGGAAATTCTACAAACTCTTGATAGATTTTTTTATGATTATCATAAGGTCCCTCTGTTTGAGAAAAACAAGTGCCATCTTTTTCAATGATTTTTGTATTGGCTCCTTCTCTACCAAAAACAGTTTTCTCTACCTGTTTTGTATCGACTAAAGGTTCAAATGATGTTTCTAAAAGGTAGGGAGAATCAGGAAAAAGTTCATATAAAATCTTCATCATCCCTTTGGATTGAAACAGCAAAGTATAAGCAGGATTGAGGATGATTGCTTTTTGGTTGTTCATGATATTTGTGAGTGTTGTGGCAAGTTCTGGCTCATCAATGGCAATATCTTCCCATGGATAGAGTTTAAACCAGTACTCATAGTTGTTCTCATCAGCATCGTAAATTCCCTCTTCATCAAAATGTGTGTTTTCTAAGTACTCAAACGCAGTGTTAAAGCCTGCATCTGTTGCCATTTGTTGAAGGAGTTTGGTTGTGACTTCTTCTTCATCATTGTTTGAGATAGAAGAAAAAAGAATTTTCCAGCCATCATAACGCTCATCAAATGTATCGGTATCATCAAAAAGAGTAATGAGTCTTTTAAAATTTTCTTGTATAGATTCATAGATAGTGTTAAATTGTTGTGCTTCATCCATGTTGTTATGCACTAAAAGTGCCCATTGGAGGAGGGCTGATTCAAAGAGGGAAGTAGGGGTATCTGCATTAAACTCTATAAGCTTAATGGGTTTTCCATCAATCCCTCCAGCCAAATCAAAACGTCCGTAAATATGCCAATGCACATCATTTTCCCAACTTTTTTTGATAACATCTACAAGATTAAAAGGGATGCCTAGCTCAAAAAAGAGGTCATTTTCTATGACATGTTCAGCTGCTTGGACATACATATCATAAAGAGTATTGCCCGCCTCGTAGTAGGCTTCTGCTTCTTGGGGTGTGACTTGTACGAGTTGGTCACTTACATATTTGCTTGCATCACTGTCTGTATGCCAGCTAAAGCCAAGTGCTTCGAGTTTGTCATCGGGGATACTTTGAAGGTTGTGTAACTGTATCATCCTCCGAAAAATCCCCCACTACTTCTTGTTGTACTCTTCTTTGCACCGCCAAAAAAGCTCTTTTTTGTAGAAGATTTTCGAGCCGCTTTGCCTGCTGCTGAACGGCTATAGGCACTTCTGTTGGCACTTGTTGCGTTTCGTGCGAAATTTTTGTTATTAAAGAGTGAGTTTGCTATCATGTTTCCCATGAGCGAACCTGCGGCAACGGCGAGGATAGTTCCCGCAAGACCCATCCCTTCAGAACCACCATTGGCTTGTGTAGTTTCGCTTGTACCATTTTGTACTTTTTGGTACTCTTGTTCGGCGAGTGCTTTCATTTCGGCTTCATTCATAAAGCGTTCCGTAACATTACCATAAGCATCTTTTTCGCGAATAATAGCACGAGTTGGACCTTCCGTTGGCATCTCCTCAACAACGACATATTTGCCATTTGCCTGTTGTTCTATAACTAAAAATTTGTTTTGTGCTTTTTCTTGTGGTGCTTCACAGCCTGCGAGCAGACTCATCATTAAGAGTCCAGAACTCCCAAGTCCAATTCCAGCTGAGATGGAAGAGATATGTTTCATCTATTTAATCCTTAAGTAATCTTTTTTTATCTAGAATTATAACTTTTTTTAGTTCATAATCGTAAAATGTGATTTGTTTTCTTCCTCTATAGTAGCTATCTCCTCGATATGTGTACTTTTTATCTTTGAGGAAAATATCTTTTTGGAGTAACATCATCTCTCCAAGCATCTTTCCTATGGGCGCTATGAGGGTCGCCGTGGCAAGCACAAAAAGAGAACCTACAAAAATAAGTGAGAGTTTTGCATTGTTTACATAGGTAATTACAAAGTCAATAAGCAGTGTAAAGAGGGTGAAAATATAAATGTTTTGATGATCTGCAAAGAGGACATTATAATAGACAGGAATATGATGAAAGTCGATATAATTGATTTTAATCCCAACAAATATAAAGGCATCTAAAAGAAAAGTAAAGAGTAAACCTGTGAGTAGTGCTTGTAAGAGTTTTGTCATCGCAGTCTCCTTTTGTGCTTTGTATTTAATTGAATAAGAGAAGATGCCTCTTTTTCTTGGAGTGAATTTTTATCTTCTATTATTATATCGGCTTTTGCTTCACAAAACACTCTCTCAAAGTTTTTTCCTGCTGCGTTTGCTGATGTTGAGTAGTACCAAGGAACATGAAGCAGGGTAGAATGGAGTTGATAAGTAGCAATGCGAAAGGCTCTGTTTTTGACAATAAAAGTTGTTTTTTTTGAACGACGGAGTAAGTTTTTATGTGCATTTGGAATACGAGTTTGCAAGCTTTTAAAATTTTTATATACTTTAATAAAAGGTTTTGTAGTGCTTCGTGATTTAATATTTTGGAGTTTTTGTTTATTTTGAGACAAAAAACCGACAGTTGTATCGGTTTGTGTGAGAATAACACTCACTACTGCAGGAGAAAGTCTTGAAGTGCTTTTGAACTTGTCCATGAGTCACTGCCCATCTCATCGAGTGCAAGAATTGCCGCTCTTGCTGCACTAAGTGTCGTAAAGTATGGAATGGTGCGTTTGAGTACCTCTTGACGAATCACGACAGCATCTTTTTTACTTGTGTTATTGTCTGAGGTATTGATTGCCATGGCAATTTCATCATTTTTCATGCTATCTTCTATATTTGGACGTCCCTCTGAAATTTTGAGTACAAGATCACATGCAATGCCTGCTGCTTCTAAAACAGCCTGTGTTCCTTTTGTCGCTACAAGTTTAAAGCCATGTTTGAGTAAACCACGACCAATTTCAGCAGCATGTTGTTTGTCTGTATCGACAAAAGATAAGAAACATGTGCCTCCCGTTGGAATTTTATTGCCCGCAGAGAGTTGCGCTTTGGCAAAAGAGACACCAAAGTTTGAGCTAATTCCCATGACTTCACCCGTTGATTTCATCTCAGGTGAAAGTACTAAGTCAGCACCGTAGAGTTTATGGAATGGAAAGACTGCTTCTTTGACAGAAACATGCCCTTTAAGACGTGGTTTTAAGAGTCCATTGACTTCTTGAACAATGTCATATTTATCATAAAATGCTAAAGAACTTCGCAATGTTTTACCCATCATCACTCGTGTTGCTACTTTTGCAAGCGGCATACCTGTTGCCTTACTCACAAAAGGAACAGTACGGCTTGCACGTGGATTGACCTCTATAAGATAGATTTCATTTTGGTAGATTGCATACTGCACATTCATGAGTCCTACAACACCAAGACCAAGGGCAATCGTTTTGGTTTGTGCCTCTACTTGTGCCACCATAGCATCGGAGAGATTAACAGGTGGGAGTGAGCAAGCACTATCTCCTGAGTGAATCCCCGCTTCTTCGATATGTTGCATAACGGAGCCAATATAGACTTCTTTACCATCACAAATACAATCAACATCAAGTTCAATAGCCTGATCTAAAAATTTGTCTATAAGTACGGGAGCTTCATTGGAAACAGAGATAGCCAGTTCCATATACTCTGCAAGTTCTTCTTGTGAGTAAACGATTTTCATCCCACGACCACCAAGAACAAAAGAGGGACGTACAAGTACAGGAAAGCCTAAGCGTTCAGCAATAGGTGCGGCATCTTCTTTTTTTGTAGCAAGACCATTTTCTGGTTGTTTGAGTGCATTTCTGATAACAAAGTCACTAAACTGTTCTCTATCTTCTGCAAGGTCGATAACAGCTGATGGTGTTCCAGCAATTTTCGCTCCGATTTTTGTCAGTCCATCTGCAAGTTTGAGTGGTGTTTGCCCACCAAAATGGACAATAATACCATCAGGTTGTTCATTTTCAATCACTTCACGGACATGCTCAAAATCAATCGGTTCAAAGTAAAGTACATCAGAAGTGTCATAATCTGTTGAAACTGTTTCAGGGTTACAGTTGTGCATAATAGACTCAATGCCCATCTCTTTAAGGGCAAACGCAGCATGGACACAGCAGTAATCAAACTCTATTCCTTGTCCAATTCTGTTTGGACCACCACCTAAGATGAGGACTTTTTTCTTTTCACTCACACGAGAGGGAACATCAAGAAGTTGTGTGATGTTTGTTGTGGAGTAGAGGTAAGGAGTGAGTGCTTCAAACTCTGCGGCACAGGTATCGACTTCATTAAATTCTAAGTTAATATTGAGGGCTTTTCGTGCTTGAAATACCTCATTTTCAGAGACTGTGTGCTCTGTATTTTTTGTGATGAGTTGTGCAATGCGTTTGTCTGAAAAACCATCAGCTTTTACTTTTCGCATTGTAGCAGCATCAAATAAAATTTTATCATTTATTTGTGCTTCTGTTTCAATAATTTCTGAGAGTTGGTGCAAAAACCATGGGTCAATCGCACAAGTGTCAAACATATCTTCTATGCTCATACCTCGACGGAAACCCTCTGCTACATAGAGCATTCTATCTGCATTTGGACGACGGATTTCATGTTTGACAAACTCTGTATCTGCATCAATCTCATCAAAACCACATAAACCAGTCTCTAAAGAGCAGAGTGCTTTTTGCATAGACTCTTTAAAGGTTCGTCCGATAGACATTACTTCACCGACTGATTTCATACTTGTACTGAGTGTACTAATGGCTTCTGGGAATTTTTCAAATGTAAAACGCGGGACTTTTGTAACAACATAATCAATCACTGGTTCAAAAGAGGCTGGTGTACCTGTAATGTCATTGGTAATTTCATCGAGTGTATAGCCAACAGCAAGGAGTGTAGCCACTTTTGCAATAGGGTACCCAGTCGCTTTAGAAGCAAGTGCAGAAGAGCGACTCACACGAGGGTTCATCTCAATAACTATCATTCTCCCTGTTTTTGGGTCAATAGAAAATTGTACATTACTTCCACCCGTATCTACACCAATTTCACGTAAAATGTCAAAAGAGGCATTACGCATTCTTTGGTACTCTTTATCTGTCAGTGTGAGTGCAGGGGCTACGGTAATACTATCTCCCGTATGTACACCCATAGGGTCAAAATTTTCAATCGCACACACAATAATACAGTTGTCTGCTTTGTCACGGATGACTTCCATCTCATACTCTTTCCATCCAAGCATAGACTCCATGATTTCAATTTCACTCACCGGAGAAGCGGCTAAACCCTCTTTTGCAAGTTCTTTAAACTCTTCCATGTTGTAAGCAACACCCGATCCACCACCCGCAAGGGTAAAAGAGGAACGGCTAATAACTGGAAAACCGATGCGTTTGACTACTTCGATAGCTTCTTCAACACTATAAGCATTTTCACTTTTTGGTAAATCCATGCCAATTTTAAGCATTGCTTCATTGAATGCAGAGCGATCTTCCCCTTTATGGATGGCTTCTGGAGAGGCACCTAAAAACTCTACACCCTCTAGCATTCCTTTTTCATACATAGATGTTGCTACATTTAAAGCAGTCTGTCCACCCATTGTTGGTAAGACAGCATCAACATTCTCTTTTTTGATGATTTCAGCAATAACATCTTCTTTGATTGGTTCTATATATGTTCTATCTGCAAACTCGGGGTCAGTCATAATGGTTGCAGGATTGGAGTTAATAAGAATGACACGGTAGCCTTCTTCTTTGAGTGTTTTTACAGCTTGTGTGCCAGAGTAGTCAAATTCACAAGCTTGACCGATAACAATCGGACCAGAACCTATAAGTAAAATAGTGTTGATGTCGGTGCGTTTTGGCATTTTTACCCTTTGGAATAATCTTTAAAAATTAAGAGATTATAGCTAAAGGGCACTTAAAATTTGATGAGTTTACTTAATACTCAAAGTTGTATATAAGCGAAAAGAGTCCTGAATAGATATACTTCGCATCAGTTAAAGGGCTTGCTGTTGCACTTGAAGAGAGTTTTTCTGCATGGAGATTGATGAGGGTAGAGAGTTTTTTTGTGAGTGGGTATTGTATATAAGTTTGTGCTCCAATTTGTAATCCAGATTGTGCGGAGTATTGTGCTCTTGAGAGTGTCGATTCTGTAGATTTTACACCATAATAATAGTCTGTAAATGTAGCTGATTGGTAAGTAAATAAAAGGCTTGGATAGATTTGTAATTTTCCTAATGAGAGATTATACCCGAGTTCGGTTTGTGCTATCCAAGCATTGTTCTTGTAAAGTACATCTGTTAATAGCATGGTATCTATGAAAAACTGCTCTTTTTGAAGGCTAAACGCAACTCCTGCTTCAACAGAGTTTTTACGCTCATCCATACCTGTTAAATAAGAAGAGTCTGAAGCTTTGTAGCCATAGACTCTTGGCTGTGCAGTCAGTGAAAGTCCCCAAGAAAGGTCCTTACTTTTAGACCCATAAAAGTAGGCACCAACCCGTGTCCATTTTGCATAAAATATATCACCGCTATAGTAAAAAAAAGGAGAAGGCAATACAATGGTATCAACACCTTTGTAGGGTTGCGTTTGTAAGTAGGGACCTGCACCTATAGTGATTTTTTGTGTGTTTTGAGCAAAGAGTGCTATACTTAAAAGTATGACAAAAAAGAGTTGTTTCATTTGAGTTTCCTTATAAGATAAAAATAATTGGGGTTATCTGCTTTGTAATACTGATCAACAATGGCATTTTGATAGCCTTGTGCTTTTTGTACGGAGAGTACCTGACCCACTTTGAGCCCTTTAAAAAAGATATTATCAAGTCCTGAACTTATGACTTCATCCCCTGCTTGAATGTTAAACCATGCTGGAATAAACTTGATAACAATATGCTCACCACTGTTTCCATGGGCAATTCCCGGTGCATGCTGTGCTCCAACAAAGACAGAATATGAACACTGTATATCGCGATTTAAAACTCCAAGTGCTTCCCCATTTTTTGGAATGACGATGCCTGCAACATACTCTTTATAGGTTAAACCATAAATTTTACTTGCATTATAGTCTGGTATTTGCATCCAAAGTTTATTGAAATCACCAAATTTT
Source organism: Sulfurimonas sp. (assembly GCA_015487265.1). Lineage (GTDB taxonomy): Bacteria > Campylobacterota > Campylobacteria > Campylobacterales > Sulfurimonadaceae > Sulfurimonas. The sequence goes on from WFQD01000392.1 coordinate 10,242, forward strand.
TGATAGGCAATTGTCCTGACTAATTCTACTTGGGGGTTTATTTTGAGTGGTGAGTTGTTTGCTTTGTATAAATCATTGATTTCAGTTGCGAGTTGCTGCATCACAAGGTGGTTGTTTTCATACTTTTGCAGAGAAGATTGCAGTTCTTCTATGTGCTGTACTTGAAAAAAATGTTTTTCTATTTGGTTCTGAATATACTCCGTTGAAAAGTGATAGTATGATTTAAAGGAATTGAGTGCAGTGAGTAGTGGTTTTTGGACACTATTGCTATAGTAAAGTGCACTCACAAAGAGTGCTACTAAGAGAATAAAAAAGCTGAAGACTTTTTTATTCATTCTCAAAAAGTTCTTGGAGTAAGTCTATCTCTTCAAGGGCACGACCAGTTCCCCGTGCAACGGCAAGTAAAGGTTCATCTGCAACATAAACAGGAATACGAACAATATTTGAGAGGTATTTGTCAAGTTGGCGAATGAGTGCTCCACCACCAGTGAGAATAATACCATGGTTTACAATATCACCTGCTAAATCAGGTGGCATTTGTTCAAGAACATCGCGCAAGGCTTCTGCAACTTCTTTGAGTGGCTCTTTCATTGCTTCTTTGACATCTTCACTAGTAAGCTCAACGGAGCTTAAAAGTCCTTCGACTTGGTCACGACCATTGACAACCATTGTCAGTTCTTTGTCGAGTGTAATTGCAGTGCCTATTTTGATTTTAATCTCTTCTGCAACACGCTCACCTATGAGAAGATTATATTTTTTTCGAATATAGTTGATGATGTTTTGATCAATTTTATCCCCTGCTGTACGGATAGATTTTGAAAGAACAAGTCCACCAAGAGAGACAACACCAATTTCAGTAGTTCCCCCACCAATATCAACAACTAAATGCCCTTGTGGTTCGCGAATATCGACGCCTGCACCAATAGCTGCCGCCATAGGTTCTTCTATAAGAAATACTTCACGAGCTCCCGCTGAAAGTGCTGATTCTCGAACGGCTTTACGTTCAACCTGTGTGAGTCCATACGGGACACAGATGATGATACGTGGTGATATAAGAGCACTTCGACCGTGCGCTTTTTGAATAAACTTACGAATCATCTTTTCCGTCATATCAAAATCAGCAATAACACCATCTCTCATAGGACGAATTGCACGAATGTTTCCCGGTGTTTTTCCTACCATCTCTTTGGCTTCTTTTCCTACTGCTAAAACTTTACTCTGCCCATATTTTTCATTTTTTACTGCGACAACAGAAGGTTCATTAATAATAATACCACGCCCCTTTGCAATGACGATAGTATTTGCTGTTCCTAAATCCACAGCCAAATCATTTGAAAAAAGCCCTATAATTTTGTTAAATATCATTCTTGTTACACCTTATGCAGTTTTTTTTGTTGTTTTTTTAATGTAGACAGGTTCTGCCCCATCTTCAATAACTTCTTTTGTGATTAAAACTTCATAGCCTTCATACTCTGGAAGCTCATACATGATGTCAATCATATTTTCTTCTAAGATGGCTCGAAGTCCACGCGCACCAGTCTTGCGTTTGAGTGATTTTTGTGCGATGGCACGCAGGGCATCTTCTTCAAAATTGAGTTCTACATTATCGATTGAGAAAAGCTTTTGGTACTGTTTTATGAGTGAATTTTTTGGCTCAGTAAGAATACGCACCATATCATCTTCACTAATCTCTTGAAGTGAAGCAATAATAGGCAGACGCCCAACAAGTTCAGGAATAAGCCCAAAATGCACTAAGTCATCAGGCTCTACCATGTCAAATGTTGTTTTTTTCTCATCTTTTGTTTTTTTCTCATGCCCAAAACCTAAAACATTCTCCCCTTGCTTGCGTTTGAGTATCTCTTCAAGCCCATCAAACGCACCGCCGCAAATAAAAAGAATATTGGTTGTATCTATGGAAGTAAACTCTTGATTGGGGTGTTTTCTTCCACCTTTTGGTGGGATATTGACCGCTGAGCCTTCTACGATTTTTAAAAGTGCTTGCTGCACACCTTCACCACTGACATCACGAGTAATCGAACGGTTTTCACTCATGCGTGCGACTTTATCGACTTCATCTAAAAAGATAATCCCTTGCTCTGCACGTTTGATGTCGCCATCTGCTGCTTGGAGGAGTTTTGTTAAAATGTTTTCAACATCTTCACCTACATACCCAGCCTCTGTAAGACTTGTCGCATCTGCAATTGCAATAGGAACATTTAAGACTCTGGCTATTGTTTGTGCCATGAGTGTTTTTCCACTTCCTGTTGGACCTATGAGTAAAACATTTGATTTTGCAATCTCTGTATCATCATCTGCAAGATTATGTGTTTTAAAAATTCTTTTATAGTGGTTATAAACAGCGACACTTAAAAGTTTTCTTGCTCGCTCTTGCCCAATGATGTAATCGCCTAAAAACTTATCAAGCTCTTTGGGTGTCATTAAGTTGTTTACAGCTTCTAAAAGTTCTTGATTATTGCTGTTTGTGGCTACTTTTTCATCACCAAACATAATTTTATAGGCTGAAACAACGCAGTTTTTACAGATATAAACGCCATTACCAGCAATGAGCGGGTTTTGTTCGCTTTCTCTTGCATCACAAAAGCTACAATTTCTATGTGTCATATATTTTTCCTCTCAAAAGGGATTCCTCTTTTTGTGTTTAGTACAAAGTTACATAAATTTTTTACATAAGCATTGTTTATATTTTCTAGTATTTGTGTTGCTACTTCTTTGAGTGGCTTGCCTGATTCAAAAAGCTCTTTGTAAGCTACTTTGAGGGCATTAATATCTTCTCTCTCTAATTGACGGCGTAAACCTGTGAGGTTCAAACCTCTCAAATTTGCACGATTTCCTTCTGCAAGACAATAGGGCGGTATATCTTGAGAGAGTGCAGAAGCCCCTCCAATCATGGCATAATCACCAATATGAATAAATTGATGAATAGGTGTCATACCACCAATGACAACATGATTTCCAAGTTCAACATGTCCTGCAAGTGTTGCTGCATTTGCTAAGATACAGTTGTCGCCAATAATAACATCATGCCCCAAATGGACATAGCCCATAAAAAGGTTATTATTACCAATCACTGTTTTTCTTCCGCCACCTTCTGTACCAGGATTAAAAAGTGTAAATTCTCGAATGGTATTGTTATCACCAATGATAAGCTCTACCTCTTCACCATGAAATTTTAAGTCTTGGGGTATAGAACCAAGTACAGCATGGGAAAATATTTTATTGTTTTTTCCGATGGTGGTTTTTCCATAAATACAAGCCCCTTGGGCGATAGTCGTTCCATCTCCAATTGTTGTCTCAGAAGAGATATGGCAAAACGCAGCTATCGTAACATTCTCACCAATAATAGCACCATCTTCAATGACAGCAAGTGTGGATATATTTGACACGGTGTGCTCTTTATTTATCAACTATCATAGCTTTGAGTTCAGCTTCGCTTGCGAGTTTATTATCAACATAAGCTTCCCCTTTGAGCATCCAGATAGTCCCTTTTTGCTTAATCACAGAGATGCGGTACTCAAGTTGGTCACCAGGGCGTACCGGGCTTCGAAATTTTGCCTTGTCAATACTCATAAAGTACACTACCTTAGAAGCAATCTCCTCTTCACTCATATCACCCATACTTAAAAATGAAAGAATACCACCTGCTTGTGCCATACCTTCTAAAATCATGACACCTGGGTAAATTGGATGCCCTGGAAAATGTCCTTCAAAAACAGGTTCAGAGATAGAAACATTTTTATATGCAATAATGGATTCACCCTCGTTTAAACTTGTAACACGGTCTACAAGTAAAAATGGGTAACGGTGAGGGAGAATTTTTTGTATTTCAACAACATCTAAAGTCATAAGAAGAGCCTTTATATAAATTTTGGCAATTTTACCCAAAAAATGATTATAAAATGATTAGCTTTTCTTTTGTGTCTTCGTATGTTTTTGCATCGAGTTGCAGTGTGAGTTTCTTTTGAGAGATTTCTTCGACTACAATTATAGGTGTTAAGTCATAATGTGTCCCAAGAAGTGTATATCGTATAGCAATCTCTTCTTCAAAATCAGGTGCATTGTGTACTAAATCAGTGATACTTCTAAAATTGCGTTTACATAAGGCACTAAAATCTGCTAAAGTGATAAATTTAATCTCTTCACGGTTAAAATAGTGCAACTTGTCAATGCTATACTCAATTTTTCCTTGAGCACGTTTGCGTGGAAGTGTAGAATAAGCAAGTGCATAGGCAGGAATGGAGGTTTTTTTGCCCTCGGTGAGTTTACAGTTAAATTGTCTGTAATTGAGAAATTTTTGTTTGATTATTTTATAGTCTATTTTTTCATCTTCAAGTTGCATGCGTTTTTTATACATGGCGAGACGCTCTTCTATAGAAGCAGGTAAAATGTTGTTTGAAATAGGTGAAAACATTTCATCCATGAGTTTGTCTTGTTGCTCTCTTTGCATAGTAAGCCCAAAGATACAGCCACAATAATCCTGACGATAAAGTTGTTCCTCTTTTGTTACACGGCTTTGGTCTTGAGTACCTCCGCCTGAGCGGTAATCAACAGCTATAAACTCTACACCGTTTTTTGCATAAAACTCATCGCCAACATGTTTGAGTTGTTCTTGGGATTTTAAGGGGCTCACAAGCAGGGTAGTCGTGATTTTTTTCTCGCCTAATTCGAGTGCTTTTTCTGCACTCACGGAAAAACGCTTATCAAAACAGACTTCACAACGAGCACCTTTTTCAGGCTCTTTTTCTAAGCCACGCACAGCTTCAAGCCAGTTTTCATAATCATACTCGCCCTCGAGTAGTTCAATGCCAAGCTTTTTACAACTGCGTTTGACATCAAGTAAACGCAGTTGGTATTCTGAATAGGGGTGGATGTTGGGGTCATAAAAGAAACCTGTGAGTTTCTCTTCTGGGTAATCTGCCTGGAGTTTTTCTAAAAAGAAGTGGCTATCAACTGAACAGCAGATATGGACTAACATCTAATCTCTAGTTTCTACAACAGCAATAGAGTTGATAGCATCTTGCATTTGAATTTGAGAAAGAACATCAAAACTTGCTTTATCATCTCGCTCAATTGCACCAAAAACAGTATGGACACCATCAAGATGCGGTGTATCTACAAAAGTGATAAAAAATTGACTTCCACCAGTATTTGGTCCTGCATGTGCCATAGATAAAGTTCCTGGAACATGCACAGAGGTGTTTTTATCTGTTTCGCAAGCAATCGCCCAATCAGGTCCACCCATACCAGTTCCATCAGGACAACCACCTTGCGCCATAAATCCTGGGATAACACGGTGAAAAGTAAGGTTATTATAAAAACCTGTATTTGCCAAGTGTGCAAAGTTTGCTACAGTATTTGGTGCTTCTTCTGGAAAAAGTTTAATCCAAATAATACCTTTTGCTGTATCTATTTTTGCATATTGTTGTTTGAGTGACTCTTCTGCACTAATGTTATAATCTTTTAATTTTGCTCTTCCAAACATTCTAAGCCTTTGTGTTAATTTTTTTGAAATTATAGTGTAAAATTTTTAAAGAAAAATTTCTATAGCCCTTTGCAAGTCCTCTTTGGTGTCGATTCCAAATCCAGTGGAAGCCACTTTAAGCATAGTGATTTTCTTTTGGTGGTAGATGGCACGGAGTTGTTCTAACCCTTCTATATCTTCTATTGGGGCATCATTTAAGTTACAAAACTCATGTAAACTTTTTTTACTAAAGCCATAAATTCCAATATGACCAAAATAGTTCGCTCGACCACTTCTATTATAAGGTATAAGAGAACGAGAAAAATAGATGGCATTTTCTTCATTATCCATAATAACTTTGACAAGGTTTGGATCTTTGGCAGCATCCGCATTGATGGCATTATAACAACTCCCCATAATAAAAGGGGCTTTGCTCTTTTGAAGTGCTTGGAGTTTTTCTATAAGGACTTTGACAACATCAGGCTCTATAAAAGGCTCATCTGCCTGCACATTTATAATGATTTCATTATCATCAAGATTTAAAATAGTGGCACATTCATGAATTCTATCTGTTCCACTTTTATGTGTGGTTGAAGTAAGCATTGCTTCTACACCATGTTCTTTGCAGGTTTGAATGATGTGTTCATCATCAGCTGCAACAACAACACGGTCAAGGTGTGCCACTCTTTTGGCGGTGCGTACCACCATAGGAAGCCCCCCAATGTCTGCGAGTACTTTTTGTGGAAATCTTGTAGATGCAAGTCGTGCTGGAATAATAATCATAATTTAATGCCCCTTGGATATAATTGCATCATTATAACTTAAGGTGCTTTAGGCAATGCTTCTTTATCAACCAGAATCAGGATATTGTTACAATAGTGATTCGATTTTTCTTTATGATTTTATTAGCTCGTTTCATCCCAAAGGAAAGATGCTTGATGTGGGAGCAGGAAGTGGGGTGCTAGGACTCCTCGTAGCCCGTGATAACCCACGAGTAAGACTTGAAGCGGTGGAAATACAAGAAGAGTTTATACACTATTCGCAGACAAACGCAAGAGTAAATAAAATAGAATATACCCTGCACACAGGCAATTTTTTGCATTTAGAAGAGCAAAATAAATACGATTATATCATCTCTAATCCTCCTTTTTATCCATCGGGGGCACAAAAAAGTGAAGATACAATGTTGCAAATCGCAAGATATAATCATAATCTTCCCTTAGAAGATTTTTTTAAAAAAGTTTCTCGTCTGCTTAAACCCCATTCACATTTTATTTTTTGTTACGATGCCTCGCAGTTTGCTTTGGTATGTGCAGGCTTACAGAAAGTAAAATTAAGAGTTGTTGATGTACAATTCGTCCATCCAAAACAAGATAAAACAGCATCGCTTGTGATGATTCATGCCCGTAATGGGTCAAAATCACTGATGAAAGTTTGGCCGCCTTTTATCAGTTTTGAAGGTAATACTATCTCAAAAAAAGCAGAAAAAATCTATGCAAAAGCAAAAACGCAGAGTATCAAATGTCAGATATAATTAAAAAAGAGTCCTACCCATATGCCTTTACACCCTCTGCTTGTGCAAGCTGTGAAGGCAAATGCTGTACTGGTGAGAGCGGCTACATTTTTGTCACAAAAAATGAGATAGAAAAGATTGCAACATTGCTTGATTTGAGTGTTAATGAATTTGGGGTAGAATACCTTTATAAGAAAGGGTATAAATACTCCATCAAAGAAGTAAAGATTGGGGACTCGTATGAGTGTGTCTTTTATGACAGAGCTACAAATGGCTGTAAAATATATGCAGCAAGACCGAATCAATGTGCTACTTTTCCTTTTTGGGATTATTATAAAACCCGTGTTGATGAACTAAAAAAAGAGTGTCCAGGAATAATAGATGTTTAAAATAGTATATACCCTTAGTGCTTTTCTTGTTATACTGTTTTTCAGTGCATGCTCAAGCTTATATGCAGATACACCACCCAATAAGAAATCTTTTGCAGCTGAAGATGTTTATATAATGTATGCACTGCGTGCAGAAGAGTTAAGAGATAGTCAATCAGCATTGCATTTTTTTAACATTCTTTATAAAAAATCAGGAAAAAAAGAGTACCTTTATAAAGCCCTTGCGCATCAAATAGTTCTCAAAGAGTATCATAAGGTACTTCAAAGAATAAACGCAGTGAGTTCAGCTACTCAGAACGATGTAAAATTACGCCGTTTAAAAGCGATTGCTTTGTATCAGCTCAAAAAGTATAAACTTGCACTCAAAGAGTTTACATTTGTTTATGGAAAAACGTATGATGAAAAGATATTAGATAAAATATCTGTACTCCTTTTTGCCAATTTAGGGCGCCAAGATGAAGCGATTGCAAAGCTTGAGACCCATAGTCGTATAAGAGGGTGTTCTGAGCTGATTTGTAAACGCTTGATAGGCTTTTATGCAAGTACTCAAAATATAGAGGGTATTCTCTCTACCTATTTACGAATGTATGATAAAAATCGAAATGAAGCGATAGCAAAAAAAATTATAGAGATATATGGGTACCAAAAAGAGTATCAACAGATGATTGCGTTTTTGCAAAAGTATAAGATTGAACCAGAAACACTGTTAGAACTCTACAGTGTGACAAAAAATTATAAAAAAGCCTATAAACTTGCAGTAAAACTCTATAAAAAGAGTGGCGATATTAACTATTTGGGACAGAGTGCTGTTTTTGAGTATGAGAGCGCAAACAAAAAGAGTGATACAAAAGTTTTAAAAAGTGTTGTGCAAAAGCTAGAAAAGGTTGTCAAAGAAGCACCGAGTCCGCTGTACGAAAATTATTTAGGCTATGTTTTGATTGACCATGAAATTGATGTGAAAAAAGGGATGCAACATATAGAAAATGTTTTGCAAGTGAAACCAAACTCAGCATACTATCTTGATTCATTAGCTTGGGGGTATTATAAACTCCACCAGTGTATGAAAGCGAAAAAAATTATGGATAGAGTTGTGACACTCAAGGGTGGTGATGACCCTGAAGTACGCAAACATGTAAAAGTGATAAATCAATGTATAAAGGTAAAAAATTAAAATGATTTTAGATGATATTATAAAAAAAACAAAAGAAGATTTACTCAAACGAGAAGCAGAATTCTCACTCGATTGGTTGGGGCGTTCGCTTGCGTTTAATGCTCGCCAACCAAGAGATGTATTTCCTTATTTACAAGCAACAGAGCAAGACCCTTATAGAATTATAAGTGAAGTGAAAAAAGCATCGCCTTCTAAAGGGGTAATCCGTGAAGATTTTGACCCCTTAGCGATTGCTCAAGCGTATGAGCGAGGGGGTGCAAGTGCTATCTCAGTGCTTACGGAACCACATTTTTTTCAAGGGAGTTTAGACTACCTTGGCGGGATTCGCCGCTATGTGGGGATTCCACTTTTGAGAAAAGATTTTATTGTCTCAAAATACCAAGTTTTAGAAGCAATGGTGCATGGGGCAGATTTTATTCTACTCATTGCTGCAGCTTTGAGTAAAAAAGAACTCAAAGATTTACTCAATTACACACGGCACTTAGGAATGGAAGCACTTGTTGAGGTGCATGATAAGCCTGATTTGGTAAAAGCTATCTATGCCGGGGCGGACATCATAGGGATTAACCATAGAAATCTACAAACATTTGAGATGAATATGAATCTTGCATATGATTTGATTCCTTTAATTCCAAATGGAAAAATTATTGTTGCCGAGAGTGGGATTTATGAGCATGGGCAGTTAGAAGATTTGAGTAAGGCGGGAGTAGATGCATTTTTAGTGGGTGAGTCACTTATGCGAACTGATGATGAAGAAGCTGCACTTAAAAAATTAAAATTTGGATAAACAAATGAAAAAAATTACAACAATTTCACTCCTTACAATCATATTGTTTTTCAGTGGATGTACACAAGAGACACAAAATAAATTAAGCCGTGGCTTACAAAACTGGACAGGGGCACATGGCGTTTTAGATGTTTATATGGGTGGCAAATTAGTTTCACGTTTTATAGAGATAGATAAGCTTACAACAGCGACAAGTACAGATGGAAATATTCCACGAAACTATAGATATGGCTATGGCTATTTAGATGTCAATCGAAATTTTAAAGTAGATAAGGGTGAAAAGAAAATATACTTTGAAATAAGTAATTACTCAACACCATATCTTTTTTATACAAATCCTACAAGATAAAATATGCAAGTCATAGAACTTTTTAAAAAGCTCATTGAGACAAAAAGTGAAACACCTGATGATGGTGGCTTGCTAGACTTTATCGCTGAGTACTTAGCGGATTTTGAAGCGATTCGCATAGATGTGGGTGATGTGAAAAACCTTTTTCTTTACAAGAAGTTTTCTGATGGAGAGCATCTTTGTTTTGCTGGGCATGTAGATGTCGTTCCCGCAGGCGAGGGATGGAGTACAAACCCTTATGAGCTTGTTCAAAAAGATGGCTACCTCTATGGACGCGGTACACAAGATATGAAAAGTGGTTTGGCTGCGTTTATACAAGCCATCAAAGAAACCCAAACATTTCAAGGGACACTCTCTTTACTGCTTACATCCGATGAAGAGGGCGAGGGTGTCAATGGCACGGTAAAAGCCTTGGAGTATCTCAAAGCACATAATCTCCTGCCTGATGCAGCAGTGGTTGCAGAACCTACTTGTGAAACGCATTTTGGGGATGCTATCAAGGTTGGTAGACGCGGTTCTATCAATGGTTACTTGACACTCAAAGGTAAACAAGGACATGCTGCTTACCCTGAAAAAGCACAGAACCCTGTGCATAAAATAGCGACTATTTTACCAAAAATTGCAGGGGTTGATTTAGATGATGGCGATGCACATTTTGCACCGAGTAAGTTTGTGATTACAGATATTCGTGCGGGGATGGAAGTGACTAATGTCACACCTAATGCACTCAAAATGATGTTTAATGTTCGCAACAACACAAAAACAAATCAAGAGAGTATTCAAGCTTTTGTGGCAAAACATTTTGCAGGTTTGGAGTATGACTTGCGTTTAACACAGGGTTCTTACCCCTTCAAAACCGATACCAACACGAAAATAGTGCGACAAATGGATGATGCTATTTATAAAATTACAGGCTTACGAGCAAAACACTCAACAGCAGGTGGCACAAGTGATGCCCGTTTTTTAGCCCCTATGGGCATAAAAGTGATAGAATTTGGTGTAAAAAATGATACAATTCATGCACTCAATGAACGAACCACACAAAAAGAAGTAGAAGATTTAACGAAAGTCTTTAAACATTTAATTCAAAATTATTAGGAGTCAAGATGGAATTTATACAAACAAACGAAGCACCCTCAGCGATAGGACCATACTCACAAGCTGTTGTTGTCAATGGTATGGTTTATACTTCAGGGCAGATTGCATTAACCCCTGAGGGGAGTGATGAACTCTTAAGTGAAGATGTTGTAGTGCAAGCGGTGCGAGTAATGAAAAACCTTGAAGCTGTTTTAGAAGCTGCAGGAAGTTCACTCCAAAATGTTGTAAAAACAACAATTTTTTTAGCAGATATGGGAGATTTTGCAACTGTGAATGAAATTTATGCAGAAGCTTTCGGGTCTCATAAGCCTGTTCGTTCAACCGTTGCGGTAAAAACACTTCCTAAAAATGCACTTGTTGAGATAGATGCAGTCGCTTTAGTGAAGGATTAAACTTTTCTTAAAGCAATTTTGGGTAGAATTGCACACTTTTTAGTAGAATTATAAGGAAATAATAAATGTACGCAATTATTAAAAATGGTGGGAAACAGTATAGAGTATCTGAAGGTGATGAATTATCACTTGACAAAATGTCTCTTGAAGCTGGTGCAACTATAGAAATTAAAGAGGTTTTAGCAGTGAATGCTGGTGAACTTAAAGTTGGAGCTCCTTTTGTAGAGGGTGCTGTTGTAAGTGCTGAAGTTATCAGAGAAGGTCGTGATAGAAAAGTAATTACTTTTAAAAAGCGTCGTCGTAAAGATAGTAAAGTAAAACGTGGTTTTAGAAGAGACTTTACTCGTGTTAAAATCACGAAAATAGCTGCATAATTTTAATTAAAAGCGACTAGTCGCGCAAGCTTTCCGCTGAGGAAAACCAAGCGTTAGCGTAATAAAAGGGACTTTGTTCCTTTTATGTAATAAATAAAAAAATGTTCCCTTCAATTTGGGAACCAAAATTTAAGGAGAATAGTATGGCACATAAGAAAGGTCAGGGTAGTACACAAAATAATCGTGATTCGGCTGGTAGAAGACTTGGTGTAAAGAAATATGGTGGAGAAAGTGTAGTAGCTGGAAACATCATTATTCGTCAACGTGGAACAAAAATCCACCCAGGTAAAAATGTTGGTATGGGAAAAGATCATACAATTTTTGCATTGATTGAAGGGACAGTTGCTTTTGAGCGTAAAGATAAAAAACGCCAACAAGTTTCTATTATACCCGCTGCATAATTCTACTATTATCTGAGCAATTTGCTCAGATAATTTCTACTTCTCAGAGTTTATCACTCTTTCACAATTTAATAAAAACTTTAGATTAACAAAAAATAAAAAGGATAGCACTTGTTCACAGATAGTGTCGAATTAACAGTTTCATCAGGAAAAGGTGGACAAGGTTGTGTTGCGTTTCGTCGTGAAAAGTTTGTACTAAATGGTGGTCCAAATGGTGGTGACGGTGGAAAAGGTGGTGACATCTGGTTTAAATGTGATAACAACACACATACTCTCTCTAAATTTCAAAGAAAAATGCATATAAAAGCAGAGAAGGGAAAACCAGGCGAAGGTTCACGTATGAGTGGCAAAAGTGGTAAAAGAACGGTTATTGTTGTTCCGCCTGGAACACAAATACTCGATATAGAGACGGGAGAAGTGCTTTTTGATATGCTCAAAGATGGGCAAGAGGAGAAGTTTCTTGAAGGTGGAAAAGGTGGATTAGGAAACTACCACTTTAGAAGTCCTACAAATCAAAGACCTACCTATGCACAGCCTGGTGAAAAAGGGCAAACACGAGAGATAAAACTTGATTTAAAACTCATTGCCGATATTGGTTTAGTTGGTTTTCCAAATGTTGGAAAATCTACACTTATTTCAACTGTCTCAAACGCAACACCCGAGATTGCTAACTATGAATTTACAACACTTACCCCAAAACTTGGTCAAGTCAATATTGGCGATTATGAGTCTTTTGTTATGGCAGATATACCAGGAATAATTGGTGGTGCCCATGAAGGTAAAGGCTTGGGAATTAAGTTTCTCCGTCATATTGAACGAACACAAACACTGCTTTATATGATTGATTTAGCTTCATATAGAGATTTAAAAGAGCAGATTGAAGTACTCAAAAATGAGATTGCCTCTTTTAGTGAAAAACTTGCACATTCAAATTATGCTATAGCACTGACACGTGTAGATATTGTTCCACCTGAAGAGATTAACGAACTTGTGAATGGATTTTTATCACTTCTTGGACTAGAAGCTTCTTCTAAAAATGAGTTTAATTTTGATGCTTCAATGCCTTTTTATGTCCAAGATTCGGCAGATACTTCTTTAGGGTACGATAAAACACAGCCTTATTTGGTCGCCCCTATCTCATCAGCTACAAATAAAAACATAGAAGCTTTAAAATACGCACTTTTTAATCTTGTGCAAGCCCACAGAAAGTCTTAAAATGCGAATTGTTGTTAAAGTTGGCAGTGCAGTTTTAACACAAGAGGATGCGATTGCCTTAGAGAGAATGCAGGCTCTTGTTGATTTTTTAGCAGAATTAAAAGAACACCATGAAGTGATTTTGGTCTCTTCAGGTGCTGTCTCCGCAGGATACACAAAACTCAAACTCGATAGAAATATTTTGCAAAACAAGCAAGCATTAGCATCTCTTGGGCAACCAGTGCTCATGAAAAAATATATGAAAAAGTTTGCATCCTATGGCATACTCTGCTCGCAAGTTCTTGTAACCTCTGCAAACTTGAGTAAAGAAGATGATATACAAAGAGTGCGTAACACCGTGAACACACTACTCAGTCATAATGTCATTCCTATTGTGAATGAAAATGATGCTACAGCAACAGATGAACTTGAAGTAGGAGATAACGACCAACTCTCTGCATACATTGCAAAACACTTAAATGCAGATTTACTCATCATCCTCTCAGATATTGATGCCTATTATGACAAAGACCCACACAAAGATACAAATGCAAGTGTTCTTAAAGTAGTCCATACGATTTCACAAGAGGAACTTGCCAAAGAAGCCAGTCCTCATAATGTTTTTGCAACAGGGGGTATTGTGACAAAATTAAAAGCAGCAGCTTATCTTTTAGAAGCAAATATTAACACATTTTTGGCAAGTGGCTTTCATTTGGAAGATGTAAAAAGTTTTACACTTCACAATAATCACAAGGGTGGCACACTCTTTACAAAGGCGAACAGAGTATGAAAATAATTTTTATGGGAACACCTGAATATGCACAAAGGATTCTAGCAAGACTCCTGCAAACCGATACCATGGAAGTGGTGGCTGTTTATACACAGCCAGACAAACCAGTTGGGCGTAAAAAAATCATGACACCACCCCCTGTAAAAACTCTCGCACAAAAACATGCAATAGATGTCTATCAGCCAAGCAGATTACGAGAGGAAACAGTTGTAGAAGAACTTTTACAAATCGAGTGTGATTATATTGTGGTAGCAGCTTATGGGCAGATTTTACCTCGTGCTATTTTAGATCATGCTCCATGTATTAATCTGCATGCTTCGATTTTACCACAATACCGTGGAGCAAGTCCTATTCAGCAAACACTGCTCAATGATGACAAGCAAACAGGTGTGACTGCGATGCTTATGGAAGAGGGCTTAGATACAGGAGATATTTTGAAAATTGTCTCTTTTGATGTCCCTAAAGATATGATGGTAGAGACACTTTTTGAAAAACTGACACAGATTGCCGCAGATTTATCTGTAGATGTTTTGCAAAATTTTGAACACATTACACCACAAAAACAGCTCGAATCTCAAGCCTCACATTGTAAAAAAATCACAAAAAAAGATGGTTTAGTAAATTTTGATGATGCCCATTTACTCTATAGTAAATACCGTGCATTTACTCCTTGGCCGGGTGTCTATTTGGAAAATGGTATGAAGTTAAAAAAACTTGCACTTGTTGAGAAGTGTGCCCTTGGAAAAAGCGGAACAATTATAGAGATAAACAAAGATAATATTTTAGTCGCTTGTAAGAAAGGTGTGCTTCGTATCTTTTCTGTGCAACCACAATCGAAAAAAGAGATGAGTGTTGTTGCATACATCAATGGAAAGAGATTGGGTCTTGACGATATCTTATCTTGAGTCTGTTCCTTCAACACAGGAGTATTTAAAAAACTTATTGCGAGAAAAACGGGTGAGTGCTCCTTATGCTGTTGTTGCAAAAATACAAACGCAAGGGAAGGGGAGTCGTGACAACTCTTGGATAGGCGCTGAGGGAAACCTTTTTCTCTCTTTTGCTCTATCCATTAAGTCTTTACCAAAAGATTTAAAAATAGCTTCTGCATCTATTTATTTTGCCTATATATTGAAAATGACATTAGAAGCAGAAAAGTCACAAGTTTGGTTAAAATGGCCCAATGACTTTTACATTGGTGAACAAAAAATCGGTGGTTTGATTACACATCTTCTGGATGATACACTTGTTTGTGGTCTTGGAATGAATGTAAAGCAGAGTGTTAGGGGTTTTGCAAAATTAGACATTGTTATTTCTCAAGAGAAATTACTAGAAAAATATTTTCAAAATCTTGAAAAAGCATTTTCATGGAAGCAGATTTTTAGCAAATATAAGCTAGAATTTTACAAAAGCCAGAGTTTTTTTACACATAATCAAGAAGAAAAAATATTATTAGGAGATGCATCGCTTTTAGAAGATGGATCGATTCTAAGTAACAATGAGAGGATATACAGTTTAAGATGAGTGAAGTAATTGTAATTGCAAATCAAAAAGGTGGTGTTGGAAAAACAACAACTGCCGTAAACTTAGCAGCATCACTAGCTGTAGCTGAGAAAAAAGTACTGCTCATTGATGCAGATCCTCAAGCAAACGCAACAACCTCTTTAGGTTTTCATAGAAATGATTATGAGTTTAATATTTATCATGTACTCATCGGTGCAAAAAAGCTTAAAGATATTATTTTAAAATCTGATTTGCCTACACTGCATCTTGCTCCATCAAACATTGGACTTGTTGGGATTGAAAAAGAGTATTATGATACAGAAAATGCTAAAGGAAGAGAACTTGTGCTTAAACGTGCAATTGCAAATGTTGTAAAAGAGTATGATTATGTGCTTATAGACTCGCCTCCTGCGTTAGGGCCAATGACGATTAATGCACTTTCTGCTTCAAACTCTGTATTGATTCCAATTCAGTGTGAATTTTTTGCACTTGAAGGTTTGGCACAGCTTTTAAATACAGTGAAACTTGTAAGAAAGTCAATTAATCCAAAACTGAAAATTAAAGGGTTTGTACCAACAATGTTTAGCTCACAGAATAATCTCTCAAAACAGGTTTTTGCAGATTTACAGCAGCATTTTAAAACAAAACTTTTTAAAGATACGCAGAATGAATATATTGTCGTTCCAAGAAATGTAAAGTTAGCAGAATCTCCATCTTTTGGCAAGCCTGCAATTTTGTATGATGTGAAGTCGAGTGGGGCAGTGGCATACCAAAATCTAGCACAAGCTATAATCAAGTAAAGGAAGCGAGTTCGTGAAGAGTATGAAGTTAGGGAGAGGATTAGATGCTCTTTTAGGTGAAATAGATGAAGCCTACGATAATGAGGGAAGCCAAAAAGACACAGTTTTAGAGATATCCCTGCAAGAAGTTAAAGCAAATCCTTTTCAACCAAGAAAAAATTTTGATGAAGCCTCTTTGTTGGAGTTATCGGAGTCTATTAAAAATGAGGGTTTAATACAACCTATTGTAGTTAAAGAAAGTATTGATGGCTATACACTTATTGCTGGTGAGCGAAGATTACGAGCGAGTAAATTAGCTAAGTTACAGACTATTCGTGCGATTGTACTCAATAGTGATGATGAGAAAATGCGTCAGTTTGCATTGATAGAAAATATTCAAAGAGAAGAACTCAATTCTGTTGAACTTGCCTTTGCCTATCAAGAATTGTTAAAGTTACATGATTATACACATGAGGAACTCTCTTCACTTATTCATAAAAGTAGAACACATATTACAAATACTCTGCGTCTTTTACAACTTTCAGAGAAAACACAAAAAGCACTTATAGAGAAAAAGATTAGTGCAGGGCATGCAAAAGTACTCATTGGTTTAGATGATAAACAACAGCAACTTGTTGTAAACTCAATTGTCGGGCAAAAGTTAAGTGTTCGTGAAGTTGAGGCAATAATAAAGGGAATGAAAACTGAAAAAACAGCTCCAAAGAAAAAAAGTACAACACAGAGTTATGATTTTTCTACCCTGCAAGAACAATTTTTAAATTTAGGCTTTAAAGCCAAAGTCAATAATAATAAATTTATTATAGAATTTGAGAGCGAAGCACAAATTAAGAACATGCTTAACTGGTTTTCTTAAAATTCTTTCAACTTTTTAACATAGTTTAACTATCCTTTCAATTTAAAAGTAGTATAATGGCGCAACTTTTAGGAGGTGCTATGTTAGATATAAATCCGATACTACTTTTGATCACATTTGTTGTATTTCTTTCGCTTATAGCCGTTTTAAACAGTTGGCTTTATAATCCATTATTTAGTTTTATGAATAAACGCGATGCAGACATTAAAAACGACTTAAACAAAGTTGGTTCTAATGATGCTGAAATTGCGGAGTTAAACACAAAAGCTGAATCAATTATTATGAATGCCAAACTCGAAGCTGCGGCCCTGAGAGAAAAAGTTATTGCGGATGCTAAGGAATTAGCAGAGAGTAAGATAGAGGCAAAGCGTGCGGAGCTCGCAGAGGAATATTTAGAATTTGAAAAATCTTTGCAAAATTCTAAAGAACAATTAACAAAAGATTTAATGTTAGACATACCACAGTTTCAAGAAGCTGTTAAAGCTAAACTAAATCAAATATAAGGATGTTGGATGAGTAGAATTATTGTACTAATGCTAATGATATCAACTTATGCATTGGCATCTGAAGCAGAACATGCAGGAACAGACATCGTTCAAAGAACGGTAAACTTCTTGATTTTTGCAGGTTTGATTTGGTATTTAGTGGCAGAACCAGTGAAGAACTATTTTACTTCAAGAAGTCAAGCAATTGCTGATGATTTAAAAAGAGTTCAAGACAAACTAAATGAATCAATCACTCTTAAAAAAGAGGCTTTGGCAAAAATTTCTGAAGCTGAAAAATTTGCAACAGAACTTGCTGAAATTTCTAAAAAAGAGAACAAAAACATCAATGATAAAATAATGACACAGTGTGATGCTGATTTAGAAGCAGTTGCAAAACAGCATGTGGCATTAATGGAATTTGAACAAAGAAATATGGTTCGTGGTGTTGTAGAAGAGATACTCAAAGAGACATTAGGCAAAGCATCTGAAAGTTTTGATAAAGAAGCGATGGCAAATGTTCTTTTAAAGAAGGTAGCATAGATGGAAGAATTAATAGCAAAAAGATATATTAAAGCTTTGAAAGCAAATGCTGATTTGGACTCTATGAAAGAGATGACAACGGTTTTTTCTACATTGGCACAATCATTTAAAAATGATAAATTTTTAAATATTATTGACAATCCTAATGTGGATGTAAAAGAAAAATCTACAATTTTATTAGATGCTGTCAAACAAGCAAACTCTAGTAAAATTGATAACTTTATTAAATTATTAGTTGAAAACAAGCGTATCAGTATTATTCCTGCAATAGCAAATGAATTACAAAAAGATATTGCACATTCAACAAAAACTTATGAAGGTGTTGTATATAGCGATACAAATATAGACACAAAACTTATCGAAAATTTAAGTGCAGGTCTTGGAAAAAAATTTAATGCTACAATTACTTTAAAGTCTGTCAAAAATGACTTTAATGGTATTAAAGTAGATGTTGAAGGGCTTGGCATAGAGATTAATTTCTCTAAAGATCGCATCGATAGTCAAATTATAGAACATATAATTAAAGCAATTTAATTTTAACGAGAGGAGAACAGATAGTGGTAGCAAAAATACAAGCTGATGAAATTAGCTCAATAATTAAAGAACGTATTGACAACTTTGAATTAAGTGTTGATATTAATGAAACTGGTAAAATTGTTTCTTATGCTGATGGTGTTGCACAAGTTTACGGACTAAGCAATGTTATGGCTGGGGAAATGGTTGAGTTTGAAGATGGAACACAAGGTTTAGTAATGAACCTTGAAGAGAGTGCTGTGGGTATCGTTATCCTTGGTGCTGGTACTGCACTTCGTGAAGGTATGAGTGTAAAACGTTTAGGAAAACTTTTAAGAGTTCCTGTTGGTGATGCACTTCTTGGTCGTGTTGTCAATGCTCTTGGTGAGCCAATTGATGGAAAAGGTCCAATTGAAACTACTGAAACTCGTTTCGTAGAAGAGAAAGCACCGGGAATTATGAACCGTAAATCAGTACATGAGCCATTAGCAACAGGAATTAAAGCGATTGACGCACTTGTGCCAATTGGTCGTGGACAACGTGAGCTTATTATTGGTGACCGTCAAACTGGTAAAACTACAGTTGCAATCGATGCAATCATTAACCAAAAAGGGAATGGTGTTTCTTGTATCTATGTAGCAATTGGTCAAAAAGAATCAACAGTAGCACAAATTGTTCGTCGTTTAGAAGAGCATGGTGCTATGGAATATACTATTATTGTATCTGCAACTGCTGCTGAAGCTGCTGCGTTACAATTCTTAGCACCATATACGGGTGTTACTATGGGTGAATACTTCCGTGATAATGCACGTCATGGTCTTATTGTGTATGATGATTTATCAAAGCATGCAGTTGCTTACCGTGAAATGTCACTAATTCTTCGTCGTCCTCCAGGTCGTGAAGCATATCCAGGGGATGTTTTTTATGTTCACTCTCGTCTTCTTGAGCGTGCTGCAAAAGTATGTGATGAAGATGGTGCGGGTTCATTGACTGCATTACCTATTATTGAAACACAAGCGGGAGATGTTGCAGCTTATATTCCAACAAATGTTATCTCTATTACAGATGGTCAGATTTTCCTTGAGACTGAACTTTTTAACTCAGGTGTTCGTCCAGCAATTAATGTTGGTCTTTCTGTATCTCGTGTTGGTGGTGCTGCTCAAATTAAAGCAACAAAACAAGTGGCTGGTACACTTCGTCTTGACCTTGCACAATACCGTGAACTGCAAGCATTTGCACAGTTTGCATCTGACCTTGATGAAGTTTCTCGTAAACAACTTGAGCGTGGACAAAGAATGGTTGAAGTACTTAAACAAGGGCCGTTTTCTCCTCTTTCAGCTGAGAAGCAAGTGGCAATCATCTTTGCTGGAAATGAAGGTTTCTTAGATGATTTTGATGCATCAAATGTTGTACGTTTTGAGTCTGAAATGTATCCATTTATCGAAGCATCGTATCCACAAGTATTTGAAAACATTAGAAGTGCTGGTAAAGTTGATGATGAAACGAAAGCACTTTTAACAAAAGCACTTGAAGAGTTCAAAGCTAGCTTTGTAGCAGCATAAGGATTACTTTATGGCAAACTTGAAAGATATTCAAAGACAGATTAAGAGTGTTTCTAACACTCAAAAGACGACACGTGCGATGAAGCTTGTCTCTACTGCAAAGCTTCGCCGTGCAGAAGAGCTTGCAAAGCGCTCTCGTCTTTATGCAGAGAAAATGAATCAGGTAATTGCCGAAATAGCTGGACGTATAGAATGTAGCAAAATTGGAGGTATTGAAAATCGTTGTTTTACACCGATTGAAAATCCAAAAGTTGTTGACATCGTTTTTGTTACTGCAGATAAGGGTTTATGTGGTGGTTTTAATATTCAAACAATTAAAGCTGTGAATAAACTTTTAAAAGAGTATAAAGAACAAGATGTAAAAGTGCGTTTACGTGGAATCGGTAAAAAAGGGATAGAATTTTTTAACTACAATGAAACAGAGATGTTTGATACTGTAACAAATTTGAGTTCTAAACCAGATAAAGAGAGATCTGATAAGTTCATAGAAACTTCTATAGAAGATTACAAAGATGGTAAAATTGATGCACTTCATATAGTGTACAATGGGTACAAAAACATGATAACACAAGAGTTGCATGTAAATAAAGTATTGCCAGTAGATACAAGTAGCTTTGATTGTAATACAGCACGATCAAGTTCAATGTTGGAAATAGAAGCGGAAGATGAAGAGAAAATGCTTGATTCTTTAGTCAATAAATATGTTGGATATAGTATGTACTACTCTTTAATTGATTCAGTTGCTGCAGAACACTCTGCACGTATGCAGGCAATGGATACAGCAACAAACAATGCAAAAGAGATGGTGAAATCACTCAATGTTGAGTTTAATAAAGCACGTCAAGCTGCTATTACTACCGAACTGATAGAAATTATCAGTGGTGTGGAGTCGATGAAATAATGGAGAAAAATATGATTGGTAAAATTAGCCAGGTTATGGGCCCGGTTGTTGATGTTGATTTTGATGGTTATCTTCCAGTAATTAATGAAGCTATTGAAGTTAAAGTTAATTTAGAAGGTAATGAAAATCGTTTGGTTTTAGAAGTTGCAGCACACTTAGGTGATGGTCGTGTAAGAACGATTGCAATGGATATGAGTGAAGGTCTTGTTCGTGGTATGGATGCAACAGCTACTGGTGCTCCTATTAAAGTTCCTGTTGGTGAGAAAGTACTTGGTCGTATCTTTAATGTAATCGGAGAAACTATTGATGGTTTTGATGAAATTACAGATGCACCTGAATGGTCTATTCACCGTGCACCTCCTGCCTTAGTTGATCAATCAACTACTACAGAGATGTTTGAAACTGGTATTAAAGTTGTTGATTTACTTGCACCATATTCAAAAGGTGGTAAAGTTGGACTCTTCGGTGGTGCGGGTGTTGGTAAAACAGTCATCATCATGGAGCTTATTCACAATGTTGCGCATGGTCATGATGGTTTATCTGTATTTGCTGGTGTTGGTGAGAGAACTCGTGAAGGAAATGACCTTTACCATGAGATGAAAGACTCGAACGTATTGGACAAAGTTGCACTGTGCTATGGTCAGATGAGTGAGCCTCCAGGAGCACGTAACCGTATTGCTTTAACAGGTATTACTATGGCTGAGTACTTCCGTGATGAAAAAGGTTTGGATGTATTGATGTTTATCGATAATATCTTCCGTTTTGCACAATCTGGTTCTGAAATGTCAGCATTGCTTGGTCGTATCCCTTCAGCTGTTGGTTACCAACCAACACTTGCTCGTGAAATGGGTGCATTACAAGATAGAATTACATCTACAAAAACTGGTTCAATTACTTCTGTTCAAGCGGTATATGTACCAGCAGATGATTTAACTGACCCTGCTCCAGCTTCTGTTTTTGCTCACTTAGATGCAACAACAGTACTTAACCGTAAAATTGCGGAAAAAGGGATTTATCCTGCAGTTGATCCACTCGATTCAACTTCAAGACTCCTTGATCCACAAATTATTGGTGAAGAGCATTACTCAGTTGCACGTGGTGTACAACAAACACTTCAAAAGTATAAAGACTTACAAGATATTATCGCTATCTTAGGTATGGATGAACTTTCTGAAGATGATAAAAATGTTGTTGAACGTGCGCGTAAAATTGAAAAATTCTTATCACAACCATTCTTTGTTGCAGAAGTATTTACAGGAGCTCCTGGTAAATATGTAAAACTTGAAGATACAATCGCCGGATTTAAAGGCATTATCAATGGTGATTATGACCATATGTCTGAAAATGCATTCTATATGGTTGGTGGTATAGATGAAGCTATCGCTAAACATGAGAAAAACAAGTAGGCTTTTACGCCTACTAAAGGACTAAAATGGACACATTTAAACTTGAAATCTTAACTCCAAATGGTGAAATCTTTAATGGTGAAGTACTGAATGTTGTGCTTCCTGGTGAAGAGGGAGAGTTTGGAGTTTTAGCAGGACATGCCTCTGTAACTACATTGTTAGAAGCGGGTGTTGTTGATGTTGAAAAAGAAGATAAATCAGTTGAATCTATTCTTATTAACTGGGGTGTTGCTCAAGTTGATGAAGAAAAAGTTATTATTTTAGTAGAAGGTGCAGTTGCTATTCGTGGTGAGAATGAAAACGAAATTGCAGATGCACTTGAAGAAGCGAAGAAGTTAATCAGTGATATTGCCGATGCAAATCCAGCGATTGCTTCTGTGTCTGCCAAAATTGAATCAGCGGCACAAGGACTTCTCTAATCGATGATAAATAGTATCATAGATTTTTATCTTAAAAGCCACCCAGTTACTATAGGTGTATTGTTGCTTTTAGCTCTCTACTTTATTATACTTAACTGGGTGTTTTTATATCGTTATCTCTCTTTAAATGCTTGGCATGAGAGAGAAAACAACTCTTTGGAAACACTTTTAATGGGTGCTTCAACTGTCACAGAAAACTCTTTTTTAAATAATTTTATAAAATCAAGTAATACTATTTCAAAAGAAGTTTTAGACTTAGCTATGCTTGCTGCAACAAAAGAGGCGACAAAAGGTTTATCAATACTCTCTATTTTTGCTTCCACTACACCTTTTATAGGGCTTTTTGGTACAGTCGTTTCTATCTTAGATACATTTAAACATATTGGTCATAGCAGTGGGAGTATGTCAATTGTATCAAGTGGTGTTTCTGATGCTCTTGTTGCCACTGCATCAGGTATATTTGTCGCTGTTTTTGCCTATACTTATCATCAAATTATGAAGCGAAAATCATTTGAAATTATTAGTTATATTCAAATGCAAAGTGATGCGATTTTAGCACGAAAAGTGTAGTTATGATTTATGATTGGGAAGACAAACCTGAGTTAAATATTACACCGCTTGTAGATGTGATGCTTGTTTTACTCGCTATTTTGATGGTGATTGCTCCTAACATTATTTATGAAGAAAATATAAAATTACCGCAAGGCTCTACCTCACAACAACTTGCAAAAATTCCGCCTGTTCACATTACAATAGATAAAGATTTAACACTGAAGATCAATAAAG